>JACQUR010000243.1 GCA_016210245.1 Chloroflexota bacterium | reverse complement strand
CTCGTGCTCTCCCTGGGCCTGCCTGAATTCTTCATGCTGTCCATGCTCGGCATCGCCTTCCTGGCCTCGCTGAGCCAGGGGTCGGTCCGGCGTGGGGTGATCGCTGGCGGCCTGGGACTGCTCGTCTCGTTCGTGGGGCTGGATCCCCAGTCGGCCACCGAGCGCTACACCTTTGGCCAGCTCTACTTCTGGGAAGGCGTCCCGCTGGTGCCGACGGTGATCGGCCTGTTTGCCATTCCCGAGATCATCGATACTGCAGCCCAGGGGGGCAGCATTGCCCAGCAACGGGTGGGCAAGCTGGGCGGCGTGCTGGAGGGGGTGAAGGACACCTTCCGCCACTGGGGCATCACCGTGCGCTGCAGCCTGCTGGGCGCCTTCGTGGGCATGATTCCGGGCCTGGGCGGCTCCATCGCCCAGTGGTTGGCCTATGCCCACGCGGTGCAGTCCGCACCGGACAAGAGCGGCTTTGGCCACGGTGACGTGCGCGGGGTGCTGGGGCCGGGCGCAGCCAACAACTCCAAGGAAGGCGGCAACCTGATCACCACCGTCGCCTTTGGCATCCCGAGCACGGTGGTCATGGCGATCCTGCTCGGCGCGTTCATGATCCAGGGCATCGTGCCAGGGACGGCGATGCTCACCAAGCACCTGGACGTCACCTTTTCCATGGTCTGGATCATCGTGGTGACGAACATCATCACCGTGAGCATCTGCTTCCTGTTCCTCAACCAGTTGGTGAAGATCACCTACGTGCGAACCACCCTCCTGGTCCCGTTCCTGATCGTGCTGATCTTCATCGGCGCCTTCACAACCAACAACCAGTTCGAGGATCTGCTGGTGATGCTGTTCTTCGGTGCCGTGGGTTGGGGCATGGTGGCCCTCGGCTGGCCGCGCCCGCCGCTGGTCCTGGGCCTGGTCCTCGGGCGCCTGGCGGAGAACTACCTCTACCTCACGGTCGCGACCTACGAGTGGGCGTGGCTCGGCCGGCCGATCGTGCTGGTGCTGATGGTGATCGCCGCGGGGGCGATTTTCCAGCCGACGCTGAACGCCTGGCGGGCGCGCAAGTTGGGCGCCGCTGGCGACGGCACGGCCGACTCGGAGGTGCTCGCATGAGGACCGCCTGGCAGCGCGGAGAGGCGCTCTTCTGCTTGCTCGTAGTGGCCACGGTCGGCGCGGCGCTGTGGGCCTCCCTGGGCTGGGGCCAGCGGGCCGGCCTGTTCCCCTGGATTGCGCTCGGTGTCACCCTGCCCCTGGCCCTCTGGCAACTGGTCGACGATCTGCGGGGCAAGACGCTCCCGCCGGCCGCGCCGCAGCTCCCACAGGGTGACTCGCCGTCCGAGGCTGCCGAGGCGGCGGCCCAGGCGACCAGGCGCGGGGCGAGCGTGGTGGGATGGGTGCTGGGGTATCTGGGCGCCGTCTGGCTGCTCGGGTTTGCGATCGGCGGTGGGATCGCGACGGTCTTCTACCTGCGCCTTGGCTTCGGCGAACGCTGGCGCACGACCCTGATCTATGGGCTGGCCACGTACCTGGCGCTCGAGGTCGTGTTTCGCCAGGTGCTGCTGATCCCCTTTCCGGTTGGCACCGTCTTCGAGTGGTTGGACCTGGACCCGCGACTGAACCTGGGCATCCATTTCTAAGCTGGAGAGGTCTATCAGGACGAGAAGGCGCCCTGGCCGAGGGTTCGATCCCGGGCAGCATTGGAGACGTAGGTCACAGCCTCCAGGCAGCTATGCACCCCGAGCTTGCTGAGGACGCTCTGAATGTGCTTGCGCGCTGTCGGCAGGCTGATGATCAACTGGTCGGCGATCGCCCTGGCCGAGGTCCCCGCACAGAGGAGGCTCAGCACCTCGGCTTCGCGCCGGCTGAGCCGCTGGGCGACCAGGGGAGGCAAGGCCGAACTCCCCACCATTGTCCCCTCCAGGCTGGACAGTCGCTTCAGGGCGGAGAGGATCTGGACGCCCACTTCCTCCTTCTCCCGGTCCGCCGTCACGTCCTGAAACACATGCACCAGGATGACCTTGGAGGCGTCGCCGTTTCTGATCCTGGCCACATTGCCGTTTCTGTCGCTGGCAGGGTCGCCGTTGGTGGCTGGCACGAAGAAACTGGTGCCGCTGATCCAGTCGACACGGCCATCTTTGGCCCTGGTCTGGAGATCATGGCTACGGATGGCGCAGCCGCTGCGGGCCGCCAGCATGTCGAGGCAGTTGGAGTAGCACACTCGGATCCCCGACCGGTCCCGCCCGGCGATGATCTGATGGCACGGGTGGCCGAGCGCTTCCTGAGGCTCGTAGCCCAGCAAGTCCTGGGCCGCGCGGCTCCAGTAGATGATTCGATGATCGGAATCTACTACGAAGGCCCCATTGGCAGTGGTCGCCAAGATCTCTAGCATCTCCATCGTCCACACCCTCCGGGAACGTCCAGCGCAGCCGGCTGCAAAGCCAGCCGATCAGGTTACTATCGTCGACTCGTGTACCGTGACCTCCAGGGGGACAGGTGTCTCGCCGCCATCACCAGAACCTTTCGTGACCATAGGACGCAGGTATCAGTCTTGATATATACTCTCTTGCCCAATCCTGTCAATCCTCAGTTTCATGGGACCAGGCATAAGCGATCGCTTATGCCTGGTCCCACGCTGCGGTCCGATCTCCCGCTCGCGGGCTCACGCCCGGGGAATCATGCAAATGCATCACCAAACTGCTACAGATTGTCCATTGACCATTTCCACCGCTAGCACCACACTCATGGGGATCAGGTTCAAGATGTGGAGGCGCGATGATAGCGGGAGATCTGCGCGACTACATATCCCACGCCGAAGCCATCGGGCAACTCCAGCGCGTCTCGGGGGCGCACTGGGACCTGGAGATCGGCGCCCTCACCGAGTTGCTCGCCTGCAAGAAGGCGCTCCTCTTCGACCGTCTTCGTCAACTCGCTGTTCTCGCCGGATCAAGTCAAGTACGACCTGGCCGAGATGCAGTGGCTCGGCTCAGTCTCCGAGAGCTATGTCTTGTTTGTCCACAAGAACCTCGGGATCAGCAGCGCAGCCGAGCTGGTGGCGAGCGGCAAGCGAGCGGTCTTCGGGGACAGCGATCCTGGGAATAGCCGCGCCCTCCAGGCGCGGTTGTTCCTGAAGCTCCTGGGCGCGGACTGGAAGTTCGTCGGAGGCTTCGGCAGCAGCGGGGACATGCGCGCGGCCATCCGCCGGGGCGAGATCAATATGACCATGGATTCCCTGAGCGGCTATGCCGCCGCGGTCGTGCCGATGATCCAGGAAGGGGTCGTCGTCCCGATCGCTCAGTCGGGGCTGATCAAGGATGGGAAGTGGGTTCGCGACCCGCGGGTGCCCGAGGTCCCGACCTACCTCGAGTCCATGCTGGCGGTGAAGGGCGAGGCGGTCAAGCAGTCGGACTACTTCCGCGCTCTCGAACTGATGTCCTTCCTGCCTACCATCGCCCGCGTCCTGGTGTATCGAGCGGGTGTCCCCCCGGCGACGGTCGCGGCCGGGCGTGAGGCCATCCTCAAGGCAGTCCAGGACCCTGAGCTGCGCGAGACCTACAAGAAGTCTGTCGGGATCGAGCTCATCGCCCAGGGAGGCAAGGAGACCGGGGACGCAGCGGAAGCCTTCGTCACTCGTGTCAAGGGCCAACCGCAGACGCTCGAATTGCTCAGGAGATTCGTCAACGAAGAGCGGTAGCAGACCGCGCGGGTTGAAGCGCGGCCACCAGCGCGGCTAAGCTCCCAGTCTCGTGAATCTGCATCAACTGCGCATCTTCTACACCGTCACCCAGGCCATGAGCTTCTCGGCCGCCGCGCGCGAGTTGTTCATGAGCCAGCCGTCGGTCAGCCTGCAGGTGCGGGCGCTCGAGCGGAGCCTGGGCGTCAAGCTCTTCGAGCGCTCCACCGGTAGGCTGCAGCTCACCCAGGCCGGCGAGGCGCTGCTGGAGTCGGCAGCGGCGATGCTGCACGCCGAGGACGAGGCGCGGCGCGCGATCGACGAGCTGCGGGGCGCGAACAGGGGGAAGCTGTTGATTGGCACCAACACGACCGGCGGCATGTACCTGCTGCCCCGCATCCTCCGCGCCTTCCGGGCCACCAACCCGGGCATCGAACTGGTGCTGGACATCGATGCGACCGACCACATCTGCGAGCGGGTCAACCAGAACGTGCTCGACCTCGGGTTCGTGGGCGGGCCGATCGAGGACCGCCGCCTGACGGTGGAGCCGATCGTGGACGACGAGGTGGTGCTCATCGCCTCGCCGGACAACCCGCTGGCTCGGCAGGGCCGCGTCAGCCTCCAGAAGCTGGCCGGCCAGCGGCTGGTGGTGCAGGAGCCGAGGTCCCGTACGCGGCTCCTGGTGGAGCGGCGGCTGCGCGAGGCCGGACTCAGCCTGCGCCCGGCCATGCAACTGGTGGGCACGGAGGCGGTCAAGAAGGCCGTGGAGGCGAACCTGGGCGTGGCGTTCGTGTCCGGCTACGCCATCCAGCGCGAACTGGGCTGCGGCGACCTGCGGCGGCTGGAGGTGGAGGAGCTCGCCATCGTCCGCCAGCTCGAGCTGATCCACCGTGCCCGCAAGTACCTCACGCCGGCCGACGGCCGGCTACGCGACTTCATCCGCGCCTACGCGGCTCGCGAACTGGGAGCGCCTACGGGCGGCCGCCCATAAGCGATCGCTTATACCGGACCGCGCGAAATTGGAGGTTGCATTCGTTGCCGCACGCGGTAGAATAGCGGACCATCAGACGAGCAGCTCTTCAGTGGGTGCGCAGCCAGTCCGGTCGGTGCAGGCACGGAACTGGAAGAATCCTGGTCGGACCTCCACTGCTCCGCTGTCGTCGCGCCAGCCGGTTGTGCTGCTGATCCCACAGGAAGGATCAAGCTATGGCTCTAATCAACCCGCACGGGGCAGCAAAGGTCTTGATGCCGCGGCTCGTGCCCGATGGCGGGCGCACCGACGAGCGGCAACGGGCGGCCTCCCTCCCGAGCATCACCATGACCTCGCGAGAAACCTCTGACCTCATCATGATGGGGATCGGCGCCTTTACGCCGCTCGAGGGGTTCATGGGGCAGGCCGATTGGAAGGGGGTGTGCGATGACTTCCAGATGGCCGACGGCACGTTCTGGCCGATCCCCATCACGCTCTCGACGGACCAAGAGACGGCCGGCGGCCTGCGCGACGGTTCCGAGGTTGCCCTCGTGGACGGTGAGACCGGCGAGCTCATGGGCACGCTGGAGGTCCGCGAGAAGTACGAGGTCGACAGGGCGCACGAATGTCGCCAGGTCTTCCGCACCGCGGACTTGGCCCACCCCGGCGTCGCCAACGTCATGGCCCAGGGGGACGTGAATCTGGCCGGGTCCGTCCGGGTGCTGAGCGAGGGTCGCTATCCGGTCCAGTATCCGGGACTCTACATGCACCCGGCCGAGGCTCGGACGGCCTTCGAGCAACGGGGCTGGAACACGGTTGCTGCCCTTCAACTGCGGAACCCGATGCACCGCTCCCACGAGCACCTGGCCAAGATCGCCGTCGAGGTGTGCGACGGGCTGTTCATCCACCAGATCCTCGGCAAGCTCAAGCCAGGTGATATCCCCGCCGAGGTGCGGGTCAGGGCCGTCAACACCCTGGTGGACCGCTACTTCGTGCCGGGAACCTGTCTCCAGGCGGGCTTGCCGCTGGAGATGCGCTACGCCGGGCCGCGCGAAGCCCTGCTCCACGCAACGGTGCGGCAGAACTACGGCTGTAGCCGCCTGATCGTCGGTCGCGACCACGCCGGGGTCGGAGACTACTACGGCCCGTTCGATGCCCAGCGCATCTTCGACGAGATACCGAAAGATGCCCTCGAGATCCGGCCGTTGAAGATGACCATCACGTTCTATTGCTTCAAGTGTGACGGCATGGCGTCTGACAGGACGTGCCCGCACGAGAAAGAGCACCGGCTGAACGTCAGCGGCACCATGCTCCGCAAGACGCTGTCGGAGGGGGGTGAGGTGGCGGACCATTTCAGTCGGCCCGAGGTGCTGGCCATCTTGAGAGACTACTACGCAAGCCTGGAGGAGAAGGTCGAGGTGACCCTCCACCGGCACGCGAAAGGGGAACGCTGAGGAGCGAGGAGCCGAAGATGCCGACTTTCGTGAACCCGGAGAAGTGCGACGGATGCAAGGCCCTGGACCGGCCGGCATGCCACTACATCTGCCCCAACGATCTGATGACGTTGGACGTGGCTCTGGGGAGAGCTTACAACCGGGAGCCCGACCTGTGCTGGGAGTGCTATTCGTGCGTGAAGACGTGCCCGCAGGGCGCCATCGCCATGCGCGGGTACGGCGACGTGGTGCCGCTCGGCGCGAGCCTGCAGCCCTTGCGGGGCACGGACTCGATCATGTGGACCCTGAGGTACCGCAATGGGCAGATGAAACGTTTCAAGTTCCCCATCCGGACCACGGCCTGGGGGTCCACCGATCCCTTCGGGGGCATGTCGCAGCCGGACGCGGCGGATCTCAAGAGCGCCAGCCTGTGCGGGGACGAGCGGTACCTCGGAGTACCTGCGCTGCCCACGCTGGCCAAAGCATAGGTCGGGAGGCCAAAGACAATGGTCGAGCCGCAAGTGGAAGTCGTCCCGTGTGATGTCCTCGTTGTTGGCGGAGGCATGGCCGGTTGTGGCGCTGCCTACGAGGCGGCCTACTGGGCACAGTCCAAGGGCCTCCGAGTCGTTCTGGCGGAAAAGGGCGCCATCGAACGCAGCGGCGCCGTGGCGATGGGTCTCTCGGCTATCAACCTCTACCTGGGCATGAGGTGGGGGGAGAACCAGCCGGAGGATTTCGTGCGCTACGTGCGGCAGGACCTGATGGGTCTCTGCCGCGAGGACCTGGTCTACGACATCGCCCGCCACGTCGACTCGTCGGTGCATCTGTTCGAGGAGTGGGGTCTGCCGATCTTCAAGAACGCGGACGGCCGGTACAAGCGTGAGGGCCGCTGGCAGATCATGATCCACGGCGAGTCCTACAAGCCGATCGTTGCCGAGGCGGCCAAGAAGGCGGTGGGCGAGCAGAACGTCTACGAGCGGGTCTTCATCTCGCACTTGCTGACCGACGCCAAGGATCCCAGGAGGATCGCCGGGGCGGTCGGCTTCAGCGTGCGCGATCCCAAGGTCTACGTGTTCAAGGCCAATGCCGTGGTCATCTCCTCCGGTGGAGCCACGGGTGTCTTCCGTCCCCAGTCGGTCGGGGAGGGGCTCGGGCGCATCTGGTATGCGCCCTGGAACACCGGCGCGGCGTACAAGCTGATGATGCTGGCCGGCGCCGAAATGAGCCAGATGGAGCAGCGGCTGGTCGTGAGTCGCTTCAAGGACGGCTACGGCCCGGTCGGCATGTGGTTCCTGCTCTTCAAGTCGGCGCTCAAGAACGCCTACGGGGAGCTGGTGGAACAGAAGTGGGCCAACCTGCTCAATGAGTGGGCGCCCTACGGCACCGCCAAGCCCATCCCGACGCCTCTCCGCAACCACCAGCAGATCCAGGACTTACTCGCTGGTGGGGGACCGCACTACCTCCGCACGGACGAGGGGCTCCAGAAGATGTTCGCGGACGTGCAGAACGATCCGCGCAAGATCCGGGAGATCGAGGCGGACGCCTGGGAGGACTTCCTCGACATGACCATGTCCCAGGCGATCCTGTGGGCGGCGCAGAACATCGATCCCGCCAAGACGCCTTCAGAGGTGGTGCTGACCGAGCCCTATCTCATGGGCTCGCACGCCTCGGGCTGTGGGGCATGGGTGAGCGGCCCGCAGGACCTCGCGCCGAGCGAGTACTTCTGGGGCTACAACCGCATGACTACCGTTGCTGGTCTGTTCGCTGCCGGCGATGGCGTGAGCGGCTCGGCGCACAAGTTCTCCTCCGGCTCCCACGTCGAGGGAAGACTGGCTGGGAAGGCGGCCGTCGCGTACGTCTGCGACAACCCGAATTCCATCGCCGTCGACGACGACCGGATCCAGGCCATCAAGACGGAGCTGTACCGTCCCTTCACCGTGTTCGAGGAGTCGTCCGGAAGGACGACCAGGCCCGAGATCAACCCGGAGTACATCCTCCCGAAGCAGGCCCTGCTCCGGCTCCAGAAGATCATGGACGAGTACGCGGCCGGGAAGTCGGCCTACTACATCACCAACGAGCCGACTCTGCTGCGCGGCCTCGAGCTGCTGGGGATGTTCAAGGAAGATCTGCAGAAGATGGCTGCGCGGGACCACCACGACCTGCTGCGCTGCTGGGAGGTCTGGGACCGGACCTGGTGCGCCGAGGCCCACATGCGCCACCTGCTGTTCCGCCAGGAGACCCGCTGGCCCGGCTACTACTACCGCGGCGACTACTCCAAGCTCGACGAAGAGAACTGGCGGTGCTTCGTCAACTCGCGCTACGACGCTGCGACCGGCGAGTGGACGCTGGCGAAGAAGCCCTACGTCTCGATCATCTAATAGTCGACAGTCGACAGTCGACAGTCGACAGTTAACTGTCGACTGTCGACTCCGTCGACTCGGAGGCTCAGGTGGAAACAGTTCCTGCGGCGCAGCGGAGCATCCTCATCGTAGGCGGCGGGATCGCGGGGATCACCGCGGCCGTGGAGGCGGCGGAGGCCGGATATGAGGCCATCATCGTCGAGCAGGGGGCCTACCTCGGGGGGCGGGTGGCACAGCTCTACAAGTACTTCCCCAAGCTCTGCCCTCCGTACTGCGGTCTCGAGATCAACTTCCAGCGTCTCCGGAAAGCGCCCGGCATCCGGGTCTTCACCCTCGCGGAAGTCGAGCAGATCGTCGGTCGTCCCGGCGAGTTCGACGTAAGCATCAGGCTCCACCCGCGGTACGTGAACGACCGCTGCACCGCCTGCGGGGCTTGCACCCCCGTCTGCCCCAAGGATCGGCCCAACGCGTTCAACTTCGGCGTGGGGACCACGAAGGCGATCTACCTTCCGCACGAGATGGCGTTCCCGATGAAGTACGCGATCGACGGAAGCGTGTGCGGGTTCACCGAGTGCGCCAGGTGCGTCGAAGTCTGCCAGTACGGCGCCGTCGACCTGGCGATGCAGCCCCGGTCCTTCTCTTTACAAGTCGGCGCGGTCGTCGTGGCGACCGGTTGGAAGCCGTACGACGCCGGCCAGCTCGACTATCTGGGGTTCGGGAAGTACCCGGACGTCATCACCAACGTGATGATGGAGCGGCTGGCCGCTCCCAATGGGCCGACACGCGGGAAGATCCTGCGCCCTTCCGACGGCGGCGAAGTCAACAGTGTGGCATTCGTGCAGTGCGCGGGTTCGCGGGACTACAACTACCTGCCGTACTGCTCCGGGATCTGCTGCATGGCCTCGCTGAAGGAAGCCACCTACCTCCGTGAGCGGAACCCGAACGCGAAGGCGCACATCTTCTACATCGATCTTCGAACTCCGGGCACCTACGAAGCCTTCTCGAAAAAGGTCCGGGAGCAGTATGGCGTCTCGATTACCAAGGGGAAGGTGGCCAGGGTCACCGAGGATTCGACCAGCAAGCAGTTGATCGTGGAGGCCGAGGACATCCTCTCGGCACAGAAGATCCAGGTGAGGGCGGACCTGGTGGTCCTGGCAACCGGGATCGAGCCCAGCCTGGAACCCGGGAAGATGGACGCTCCCATCGTCCTCGACGCCGACCGCTTCGTCGTCTCTCGCGGCACCGCCGATGGGATCTTCACCGCCGGATGCGCGGCGGGGCCGATGGACGTTGCGACGGCCGTCCAGCAGGCCACGAGTGCCGCGATCCAGGCCATCGGCGCACTCCAGGGCGCGGCTCGGAGGTAGGACGCGATGGGCAAGAAGGTCGGCGTTTACGTATGCACCGGTTGCGGGATCGGGGACTGCCTCGACACCCGGAAGCTGGTCGAGCTTGCTGAAACCGAGTGCCGCGCGCCGGTGGTCAGGTCCTCCAGCGCCTTCTGCCTGGAGGACGCCAGGCTGATTCGTGACGACGTCGAGCAGCAGCGCGTTGATTCCGTTGTGATCGCCGGCTGCTCCTCCCGGGTCAACGCCGAGGTGTTCTTCTTCAAGCCCGCCTTCGTGGAACGGGTGAATATCCGGGAGCGAGTGACCTGGGGTCAGCCCGCGAACGACCCCGAGACGCAGAGCCTCGCCGAGGACTACCTGCGGATGGGCATCGTGAGGGCGCAAAAGGCCGCTCCGCCGGTTCCGTACCAGGAGGCGACCGAGCGCCGGGTCCTGGTCGTCGGAGGCGGCATGGCGGGCATGGCGGCGGTGATCGCCGCCGCGAAGGCCGGATTCGAGGTCGTGCTCGTGGAGCGCAGCCCGCGGTTGGGTGGGTTCGCAGCCAGGCTGCACCGGCAGTTCCCGAAGCATCCACCCTACCGGGATCTGGAGGCTCCGGCTGTGGCGGCCACGATCCGCGAGCTCGAGCAACTTCCCGGGGTGACCGTGTTCACCTCTTCGGAGATCGAGCAGATCGAGGGCCAGCCGGGCCGGTTCAGCGTGCTGGTCCGCCGGGAGGAAGGGTCTGCTGAGCTTCGAGCCGGGGCGATCGTGCTCGCCGCCGGCTGGATGCCCGTCGAGGCGGACGTCCTGGCAGGCTACGGGCTGGGGCGGTACCCGAACGTCGTCACGAGCGTGGCCCTGGAGGAGATGGCCGCGCAAGGGCGGATCGTGCGCCCGTCCGATGGGCGCGAAGTGCAGAGCGTCGGCCTCATCCTGTGCGACGGGCCGGAGGACGCAGCGCATCTGCCCTACGGGGGAAGCGTCAGTTCCCTCGTGGCGCTCAAGCAGGCCATGTATCTGAGAGAGCAGGCACCGAGCGCGACTGTCTACCTCCTCTACGAGGATATGCAGGCGCCCGGGCTCTACGAGTACTTCTACCGGCGGGTGCAGGAAGATCCCGGGGTCCTGCTCTCCCGTGGAGTGGTCCGCAGTATGGGCGAGGATTCGGATGGGGGGATCCTCCTCGAAGCGGAGGGCACGCCCATTGGCGGAGCCGTCCGGCTCAAGGTGGACCTGCTGGTGCTCTCCACCGGGATGAGGCCGGCCACGCTCGGTCCCAACGGTCCGGGGATCTTGAACCTCCGCTACCTGCAGGGCGGAGAACTGCCGACTTCGGCCTTCGGCTACCCCGACTCCCACTACATCTGCTTTCCCTACGAGACGCAGCGAACGGGGATCTACTCCGCCGGCGCGGTCAGGAAGCCGATGGACCTGGCCGCGAGCGCCCAGGACGGGGCGGCGGCCGCCCTCAAGGCGATTCAGTGCATCGAGAAGTCTTCGGCGGGAGCGGCGGTCCATCCTCGTGTCGGGGACCTCTCCTACCCCACCTTCTTCCTCCAGAAGTGTACCTCTTGCGGGCGATGCACCCAGGAGTGCCCCTTCGGCGCGCTGGAGTTGGATGAGAAGAAGCGTCCGGTCCTGAACACCAATCGTTGCCGTCGATGCGGGATCTGTATGGGTGCCTGTCCCGTCCAGATCATCTCGTTCAACGACTACTCCATCGACATGCTGTCCGGAATGATCAAGGCCGTCGGCATCCCGGACGAGTTCGAGGAGAAGCCGCGCATCCTGGCGCTGGCCTGCGAGAACGATGCTTGTCCTGCCCTCGACATGGCGGGCCTCCGCCGGCTCCAGTACTCCGCTGCCGTCCGCGTGATTCCGGTCCGCTGCCTGGGCTCGGTGAACAGCATTCTCATCGCCGACGCGGTTTCACGGGGCTTCGATGGCGTGGCCCTGATGGGCTGCCGGCCCGGCGACGACTACCAGTGCCACTTCATCCGGGGCAGCGAGCTGCTGCGGCGGCGGATGGACAACGTGCGAGAGACGCTCGACCAGCTTGCGTTGGAGTCCGAGCGAGTCCAGGTGATGGAGGTGACGATCTCGGAGTGGGAGCAGATTCCGCAGAAACTCGCGGAGCTGGACGAGATCGTCGCCAGAGTCGGGCCGAATCCCATGAAAGGGTTCTAGACCAAGTCGACAGTCGACAGTCGACAGTCGACAGTCCATAGTCGACAGTCCATAGTCGACAGTGGACAGTCGACAGTCGACAGTGGACAGTCGACAGTCGACAGTCCACTGTGAACGGTCGATGGTCGACTCAGGATAGGCAGATAGGAGTCGATGGCAGCCGCAACGCTCCTGCAACCCGACTTGAACTTTAAGCAGCGGATCCTCAGCCTCGGAGGCGCTGATCTCACCGCCTGCTATCAGTGCGGCACCTGCTCGGTCGTTTGCCCGATCTCCACGGCGGACAATCCGTTCCCTCGGAAAGAGATGGTCTGGGTCCAATGGGGGCTGAAGGATCTGGCCCTGAGCAACCCGTCCATCTGGCTCTGCCACCGGTGCGGCACGTGCAGCGCGTATTGCCCCCGGGATGCCAGGCCGTCGGAGGTGATGGCAGCGCTCAGGGAGTACAGCATTGGCCACTACGCCAGCCCCACGTTCATGGGGCGGGCGCTGAGCGAGCCGAAATACCTCCCGCTCCTGTTTGCCATCCCGATCATCATCCTCCTGATAGCCCTCGGACTGCTCGGCCGTCTTGCCGCGCTGCCAGAGGGGCAGGTCGTCTTCTCGAAGTTCATGTCGACCACCGCCCTCGAGGTGATCTTCATCGTGGCGACGGCGCTCGCCCTGGTCGGGGCGGCCCTCGGCGGGGCCAGGTACTGGAAGGCCATGAGCCGGTTGGATTTTGGATTTTGGATTTTGGATTTTGGATTGAGGACCGGCCGTCCTCAATCCAAAATCCAAAATCCAAAATCCAAAATCCAGTTGATCCCGACCCTGCTCGACATCCTCCAGCATCGGAAGTTCCGCCAGTGCCAGGCAGAGCCCGTCGGGACTCGCCGGACGCACCAGGAACACCTCTTCGGCGCGCACCTGGCGATCTTCTACGGGTTCCTGGGGCTGACGTTGACCACTGCGTCGGTGATGATCGGCCTCTACGTCTTCGGGTATTTCACCCCCTGGCCACTCTGGCACCCGGTCAAGATCCTCGGTAACGTCAGTGGCGCTGCCGTGGCCATCGCCCTGGTGGTGTTCGCCCTGCGCCGCAACCCGGACCAGGCCAGGCCGGGGAAGAACACGTACTCAGACTGGCTGTTTCTCTGGATCCTCTTCTTGACCGTCGGTACGGGGTTTCTGTCCCAGGGGCTACGCATGCTGGAGATGGCGGTGCTCGCCTATCCTACCTACTTCATGCACCTGGTCTTCGTCTTCTTCCTGCTCGCCTACATCCCGTACACCAAGTTCGCCCACCTGGTCTACCGAACAGTGGCCCTGCTGTACGCTGCTCCCTCCGGCGTCGCGGAGCGCTCCAGGCCGCAGGCATTGGCTGGCGCCAGCGCGCCGCCATCGGAAGGACTGGCGCCCTGAGCCGGCGCTGGAACTCCAGGCCGGCGAACGCGCCCACCAATCTGGTACGTAACCATCTTGACGGCGATCCACCTGTTCGCTAGGCCGGTATCCTCAGAGGATGATGGAATATCTCCTCAATGAGTTCCCTGAGATACGCAGGGTCAGGCGCTAACTCGTCGCCATAGTGGTGGAGCTGCGCCCCCTCGAAGAGGAGTTCCTGCGCCTCGGGAGAGAGTTCAAGGTGTGGGTAATTGTCTGTCAGGTACACGTCGAGGAGCGTGAAAAGCCATCCAGCCCTGCCCGCACCCATCCGGTGCTCCTCGAGCTGCCGCAGAACCCACGCCGTGAGACCAGCAATGAACCCCTCCGCCTCGTGAAGCGCCTCGCTCTCCAGCATAGGGACTATGGGGCCAAGGGCACTAAGGACGTTGCTGTCGTTGGAATAGTCAGTCAAGCTCTTCATCGTCCGTCCTCCTCGGCTGGAAAGAGCCTGTGCTGGTGAAGCACGCTGCCCTCAGAGCGGACCAAGCTGCCTTCCGAGTCCACTACCTCGTGGATCACTTCTAGCGTTTGGCCGTCTTTCCCGATGATCTTGCGGGTTCGTGAGTAATTGCCGTCCGCACCAGGGCGGCGACGGTAGCGGATCTCCTCACGCGAACCATCAGGATGCGGGATGACCTCGTCTGGCTTCCACCCACCCACCAGCTGAACCTTCTTTGAGGAATGGGAGGATGGCATATGGTGTGCCATCTCCTCCCCTCGTGTCAATGCGGCGCAAGGACAAAGACCTGTGGCTACCCCGCCCGGCGATACTGCTGGAGGAACGCGGGCTCGGCAGCCTCGGGCTCCACGCGCGAGGTGGGGCCGAACGCGCGGCGCTGGAGGTCCTCGGTCCGCTGGCGCTGCTCGGTGGAACCTGCGGGCACGGGGCGACGTTGCTCCTGCTGCTGGCGTCGGCGGGCGGCCTGAGCGTCGCGGTAGTTTGTAGCCACCTTCTCGACACCTACTCCCACCTGCTGCCCAACCTCCAGGACGAGGCCGCCGCCAGGATGCAGGCCATCCTGGCGTCCTGGCAGGCTCCGAAGGCGGTGTGGTATGATGAAATCCGCGATAGCCGTGCGCGCGGTTTCTCGCCGCGCGCTGGTGTCCGGGCTAGACGAAGGCCGACGTAGCTCAACTGGCAGAGCAGCGGTTTTGTAAACCGCCGGTTATGGGTTCGAGTCCCTTCGTCGGCTCCAGTCTGGTGGGGTGGCCGAGCGGCTAATGGCACCGGTCTGTAAAACCGGCTCCCGGAAGGGATTCGCAGGTTCGAATCCTGCCCCCACCACTATCGAGCAATGAGGGCTGAGCGATGAGCTGTGAGTGCAGGGGCCGCACGAGAAACCGGTGCTCAGTCCTCATCGCGCATAGCTCATCGCTCGTCTGCCCACGTAGCTCAGATGGTAGAGCACGCCCTTGGTAAGGGCGAGGTCACCGGTTCAATCCCGGTCGTGGGCTCCCTCATGGTAGGCCGCGGGCGCGGTCTGCTTTCTGGTGTAAGGTGCGGCGCCGATGGCCAGGGAGTGGTTTGATCTGCGCTGTGCAATCTCCAATTTGCAAGTAGGATGAGTAATGGCGAAGAAGGCCGACCGACTGCTGATCACGCTGGCGTGTACTAAGTGCCGCGAGCGGAACTACCACAGCGAGAAGAATAAACGGAACGACTCGGAGCGGCTGACGCTGAGCAAGTTCTGCCCGCGCTGCCGCCAGCACACCGAGCACCGCGAGACGCGCTAGCGGGGGTCCGCCCTCACCCTAACCCTCTCCCAGGGGGAGAGGGGACTTCCCTCTCTCCCAGGGAGAGGGGACTTCCCTCTCTCCCAGGGAGAGGGGACTTCCCTCTCTCCCTGGGAGAGGGGACTTCCCTCTCTCCCTGGGAGAGGGGACTT
Source organism: Chloroflexota bacterium (assembly GCA_016210245.1). Taxonomy (GTDB): domain Bacteria; phylum Chloroflexota; class UBA6077; order UBA6077; family JACQUR01; genus JACQUR01. The sequence goes on along the minus strand of JACQUR010000243.1, from coordinate 32 downwards.
CCCTCTCTCCCTGGGAGAGGGGACTTCCCTCT
>JACQUR010000239.1 GCA_016210245.1 Chloroflexota bacterium | reverse complement strand
CGGCATCGTCGCGCTGACGGAGCAGGATGGGCGTGAACTCGGTGGTGGTGCCGAAGTAGCTGCACGATTCGCAGATCGACTCGAAGTGACAGTCGAGTTCGACCGGGCGGGCGCAGTACCCGTTGCCGAGCATGCGGCGGTTCATCTCGCGTCTGAGCTTGGCCATTTCGCTACCCTCGGCCTGCGCCGGCAGCCGCTTGGGCTGGTCGTACAGGGCTTCGACCTTCTGGCTCACCTGGAAGTACTCGTCGGCGACGGTGCGGTCGGCGATCCGGGCGTACACGAGGGTCATGCGCAGAGATCGGTGGCCCAGCAGGGCGGCAATGGCCTCCAGGCTCATCCCCCGGTTGATCGCCTGGGTGGCCAAGGTGTGGCGGAGCTGGTGCGGCGAGACGTGGCCGATGCCTGCGGCCTGGGCGACCTTGGCCACCGCGCGGTCCACGCGGGCCTCCGAGAGGCGGCGACCGCGCTCCACGAAGAGGAGGTCGGAGCGCAGCCCCTCGGGCCGCCGGGCCAGCCAGGCATCGAGCAGCGCCTTCAATTGGGGATGCAGTGGGATGTAGCGGTCGGTGTGCAGCTTGCCGACGGGCACCCGCAGCCAGTAGGCCGAGCCGATCTGGACGACGGCGTCCACCCGGAGATCGAGGAACTCGCCCTTGCGCAGCCCGGTGCGGGCCAGGAACTCGACGGCCAGGCGGATGAACGGATCAGGATCGGCGCGCGCCGCCACCAGGAGCTTGGCCGCCGCCGCGTCCTCCAGGAAACGTGGCAGCGTCTCGTCGGGGATGGGGAAATCGCCCGCGAACAGCGGCACGCGCGCCGGGGCGGTACTCGGCGGCGAGCCAGTCATGGGTCAGAGGCAGGTAGACGCGGGTGGACTCGATCGAGCGGTGGCCGGCCTGGGCCTGGACCGCCTCCAGCGCCATGCCGGCCTCGCGCAGGCGCGTGAAGCACGTGTGGCGCAACTGGTGGCAGGTGAGCTTGCGGATGCCGGCCCGCGCGCAGGCCCCACGGACGGTCTCATCCAGCCCCGCGGGAGTGAGCGGTGCGCCCCGGTGGGGCCCCTTCAGCGCCAGGAAGAGGTGCTCCAGTTCCGTGGGCGGGCGTTCCTCGGTCAGGTAGGCGGCCAACGAGGTGAAGAACCGCGGTGAGATGGGCACCACCCGCTGGTGGCCGCCTTTGCCGTCCGCGACGAACACCCGGCGCTCGCCGGGCGAGACATCTCGGAGCCGGAGGCCAAGCACCTCGCAGCGGCGGAGGCCGCCGAAGAGCATGGCCTCGGCCATCGCCCGGTCGCGATGGGTGCGCAGCGCGGCCAGGAAGGCGTTGGCGTCGTCGGGCGGCACCACGCGCGGCAGTGTTCGGAGAGCCCGCAGCAACGGGACACCGCGCACGCCCGGCCGGGCGCCGGCCCGACGGGTGGCGAGCCCGCGGGGCACCGGGTTGGCCGCCAAGCCGGCGTCCCCGCAAGCGAGCAGGTAGGCGAAGAAGCCGGAGACGCTGGCCAGCCGCCGCTTGATGGTGCGGATGGCCAGGCCGGCCTCGCCGTCTTCAAGCCGAACGAGCTTGGGATCGCGACGAGGCGCGCGCTGGGCCTCGAGGAAGCGAAACACCTCCGCGGTGGTGACCTGCGCCGGCTCCTGCCGGACCACGGAGAAGAAAACCAGGAGGTCGTAGGCGGTGGCCAGCCAGGTGTTGCGCCGCGTCCGTGCGCCGACGAAGGCCAGGTAGGCGTCGACCAGCGGATGGCCGAGCTGCAGGGCGTGCAGGTCGCCCTGCTCTACCTGCCGGGTGAGACGAGGAGACCAGGTCATGGATGGGCCCTTCCGTGCTGTCATGTGCCCCACTCCCAGGCGGGGCTACGACCAGCGTACATCACCCGCATATTGCCGTGCCCTGGGCTTGGGCGGGCGCTGCCCGGACTGCGACCGGCCGGTGCTGCTGGCCGACCTGCTCGGAACGGAGGGGGCCAGTGACCTGATCCTCCCCCGCGGGCGTGGCACAGCCCCCAGTGGCGCCAACCAGGCAGAGCCACTACCATCAAACACAACGCCACCCGGGTGGGTCACTTTTCAGGCGGAAACCCGGGTCAGTTTTCACGCGGAATCTACAGGCGCGCGGGGCGGACGGCCGGGAGTACCGCCCGGTCGACTACCTGGCCTCCTTCTCGCGCTTCGTCAAGGAGCACCAGGACCAGGGTGTCAGCAAGTCAAGCATGACTGGCCTGGCATGTAATGATATCCTACAGGACGCGGCCTTCGCCCTTCGCCAGGTCGGGGCCTACCTGTCCGAGCCCTCCGACCAGCCGTGGTCTACCCTCGCCTTCTCCCTCGTCGGCTGCCCCGTGTTCTCTCAGGAGGACCGCGCGCAGGCGATCAGGAGCGCTGGCGGATGCCCGGAGAGCCCGGCCCGCTCTATACTTCTCCTCAGGAGAGTCCTTCCCCTGGCGGTAGATGATGAAGAAAGTAGCCGTCGCGCCCGAGAGTGAATTGGCCCGGTCCATCAGGGAGGCTTCCCGTTCAGGCGAGCCTCTCCTGGTCGATACTGGGGACGAGCTCTATCGTCTGTCCGTCGCCCCCACCGAGCGGCCTGAGCGAGCTGAGACCGGCATGGCCGCCAGAAGGAAGCCCAGCCCGGAGGAAGCGGCGCGGTCGATCGAGGGCATCCGTAGATCGGCCGGCGGCTGGAAGGACGTGGACGCCGCCTTCGCGTCTCCGTGGTGAAACTTGAAACACACCTGATTCAGGGAGTGGCGAGGGGCAATCCCCTCACCACTCCCTGACCTACCCTCGGGCGAAGTCGGCCATCAGGTTGGGCGCGGCCGTGTCGAAGCCGACCACGTCCAGCATCCCGGCGTCGTCCGGGTCTGCGATGCTGAACGCGTTCGAGACCATGCCGATGACGATCAGCTTCGCCGGGATGCCCAGGCGCTGGCGGTACTGGCGCAGCGCCTGGACCGGGTGGACCTTGCCGAACCAGGTCTCCGAGTCCGTGTAGACCACGAACACGTCGACTTCGACCTTGCGCTGCGTCGCCCAGAGCATCGGCAGCGCGCAGTCGGTGCCTCCGAACGGCAGGCCATCCGTGGCCTTGAGCACATCGTCCAGCCGCTGCCGCGGGCTGATGGCCAGCGGCACCAGCTCGTGGCAGAAGCCGAGGAACGTGCGCTCCTGCTCCGTGGCCGCGGTGATCAGCGCCATGGCCGCCGAGGCCACCCGGGGCGTCAGGCCCGGGACGCCGGCCACCTGGCCGCAGGTCATCGAGCCGGACACGTCCAGTCCGAGGAGCCAGCGCTTGCCGGTGGGCTCCACGTTGCCGAAGGAGGTGTAGAACGCTGCGTCCAGCGCGTCCACCACCGCCGGCACCGGCTCCCACTTCTGCTTGCCGCGCTCGCCGTGCCCCTGGGCGTAGGTCTTGAGCGCAGCCAGCACGGCAATCGGGTGGACCCGGGCCGCCCGCAGCCGCTGGGCGTCGCCCAGTTGGGCCACCACCCGCGCCGTCGCCTCCCCGCTCGGAGCGAGCAGACCGACCCGGGTCATGGTAGCCAGGTTGCGGATGAGCGCCGCCATCGGCATGTCCTGCAACAGCGCCTCCCACACCTCGGCCTCGGCCAGATACTCCGTGGGCACCGCCTCGCGCGGCAGGCGGTGCTCGCGGATCAGCCGCACGATCTCCTGGCGCGAGCTGGCCCGCTTCGCCCGCTCCCACGCCCAGATGAGTCGCAGGGCCGGGTCGGGGTGCGGCTCGTCGCCGACCCACTCCCAGCCCCGGACCATCCAGGAGTACAGGTCCTGGTGCTGAGGCGTGCTGGCCTTCGGGTGGGCCAGGCGGAGCAGGTCGCGGTGGCTCCAGCCGTCGCGGGCCTGGTACTTGACCGCCTGGTAGGCCAGCCGCTCGGCCGGCTGGGCGTACCAGGCCGCGATGGCCTTGCGCAGGCCCCGCCCCCAGCCGCGGAACCCCTCCACGTACCCGGCGAAGTGGAGCAGGTGAGTGCCGATGCGGCACACGCGGGGCAGCGCTTCGAAGGCGGCCTGGCGGGTGGCCGGGTCGCCGTGGCTGGCGGCCAGGGCCAGGGCGAAGATGGCCGGGTCGTTCTTCGGTGCCCGCCCGGCCTCCGAGACCTCGGCAATGCGCGCCACGGCCCGCGGCCCGTCCGCCTGGATAGCCCGCAGCACGGCCTGGGCGTTGTCGACGGTCAGCGCCCGCTCGGTGGCGTAGTACGAACCGCCCTCGCTGCCCAGCACCAGGAAGCGGTCGAGGCGCACCCAGTCGTCGACCGGCCAGGCGTAGCCGCCAGCGCTGTTCGGCACCTGGCTGGAGCCGGGGATCGGCTCCCACTGGGGGGTCTGTCGGGTCTTGAACGCCTTCAGGTAGTTCTTCATGGCGGCCTCCTTTCGTGCCGTGGTGTGCTAACGGTTGCCCATGCAGCCGCCGTGTAGGGGCAGGCCCCTGTGCCTGCCCCCACCGCGTGCGCCTGCACCGGCCTCCGTGATGTGGCCCCCGCCGGGCGTCTGCGCTGCCCCGTGCGCTGGCCCCCGCACCGTGGGTGCCCACACGTGGCCCCCGACCTCCGCACCCGGTGGGGCAGGCACAGGGGCCTGCCCCTACGGGCAACGGCGTGGTGGTTCCAGCCGTTGGCGTGGGCTGCGCCGCAGGGTCGGGGTGTGAACCGGGCGGGACGGGCAAGGGGCGCAGGTCGGAACTCTCCCGTGGAAGGGAGGGCAGGAGTTGAACCTGCAAACCCGATAACCGACCTGCTTCGGCCCGTCCCGGCGGGGACGGCAGGACTCGAACCTGCAACCGCTCCGGTGACAACGGTAACCCTCAGCCTTCGGCCCTCACAGGCAAGGTGTGGCCAAGGGAATAAGCGCTCTGCCAGTTGAGCTACGTCCCCAAATGCGACAGTGGGTATGGTTCCACGTTGTTGCTGGCAAAGGTGGGACTGCCGAACGGCAGTCCTGCCCTTGCCAGCAACAACGTCGGTGAGGGGCGGCAGGGCTCGAACCTGCATGGCCTTTCGGCTACTGTGTCCCGATAACCCTCAACCTTCGGCCCTCGCAGGCAAGTTATGGCCGAGGATATGGTGCTCTCCGTGAGCTACGTCCCCCGAGGGGGTGTTTCACTCGACGTGCTGCCATCTTCACGGGAAACAAAAAAGGGCCCCGCGGGCCCCGGCAGATCGAGTGGGGGGAGCTACTGGTCGGGAATCGCGCCGCGCCGCCTCACGACAGAGCGTGCCCGACCAGCGTCCCGACGCCGGCTGCCGGGGAAAGCGTGAAGATGGAGCTGTGGGTCCGCCTGGCTGACCCACGCAGCCTCTCTCGCAACTACTCTGTCGTTGTTAAGGATCGGGAGCGTCGATTCACGCTCGGTGGTGGGGGTAGGATTCGAACCTACGATTCCGTCGCGGGAGCCGGTGTTACAGACCGGTGCCTTGAGCCACTCAGCCACCCCACCAGAGATGCATGCGGGCCTGGTAAGACCCAGCATGCGCGGCAGCCCTGGGGCCGGCAGACGCCATTCGCTCGACGCGAACGCTCCCGCCGCCAGCCAGGAGCCTGTCTTCAGTTGGGGTGTAGAACGATCAAACACCCTGGGTTCTCCCCGGACGGTTTGCCCCGGTGAAGTCCTGGAGCGCTTCGGTCGGCCTCGGCGGTTCCAGGTGGTCCACCAGACAGGCATCATGGTAGCAAACTTCGTGCCAATCGACAACGGCCGCGGGCTCTCCTGAATCGGTGAGTTCGAGCCTGGCCCCTTCACCCGATGGGTGAAGGGGCCAGGCTCGAACTCACCGATT
>JACQUR010000229.1 GCA_016210245.1 Chloroflexota bacterium | reverse complement strand
GGGCGGGGCATGTTGATGAGGCTGTTCGGGCCGAAGGTGATGAGCCGCGCCTGGTTGTCGGTCAGGATGTGGGTGATCATGTACGCCGCGCGCGGGTCGACGATCTGGGTGCCCGGCGGAACCTTGTAGTCCTCCAGCACGTTCCCCTTGGCGTCGACGATGCGGGTGATTCCGACCAGCGGGATGCGCAGGCCGTTGTTGGCCAGGGAGGCGTAGAAGCCGGCCAGCTCCAGCGGCTTGACCTCCGCCCCGCCCAGGGTCAGGCTGAGGCCGACGTTCTTCTTGTCGTCCCAGGTGGTGATGCCGAATCGGCGCGCGTAGTCCTTGACCGTGTCCACGCCCACGTACTCCAGCGTCTTGACGGCAGGGATGTTCATCGAGTTCCCGAGGGCAGCGCGGACCGTGACCGGGCCGCGGAAGGTCAGGTCGTAGTTGACCGGACACCAGCGGTAGCCCGCGACGTTGGTCCAGCACGAGAGCGTGTCCATGATGGTCGTGGCCGGGTTCCAGCCCTTCAGGAAGGACAGCATGTACACCAACGGCTTGAGGGTGGAGCCGGGCTGGCGCTCGGAGAGCAGCACGTTCACCTGGCCGTCGATATCCCGGTCCCAGTAGTCCATGCTGCCCACCATGGCCAGGATCTCGCCGGTCTTGGGGTTGAGGGCCGTGATGGCGGTGTTGCTGCCGTCTTTGGTGGCCAGGTAGTCGCGGTTGTTCAGGGCCACCTGCTGCAGTTGCTCCGTGAGACCCAGGTCCAGGGTGGTGAAGACCTTCAGGCCGCTGCGGTAGACCACGTCCGGGCCGTAGCGCTGCTCGAGCTGGTCGCGGATGAAGTTGACCCAGTGGGGGGCCTTCATCTCCACCTTCTGAGCGGAGAGCTTGAGCGGCTCGCGCTTGGCCAGCTCGGCCTCGCGCTCGGAAATGAACCCGTGGCGGGCCATCTGGTCCAGCACGTAGGCGCGCCGATCCAGGGCCGCCTGGGCGTTGTGGTAGGGGTCGTAGGCCGAGGGCGCCTGCGGCAGGCCGGCGATGACCGCCGCCTCGGCCAGGGTCAGGTCGCGGGCGTGCTTGCCGAAGTAGCTCTGCGCGGCCGCCTCCACCCCGTAGGACATGTTCCCGTAGTAGATCTCGTTCAGGTACAGCTCGAGGATGCGGTCCTTCGGGAAGTTCTGGGTGAGGCGGTAAGCCAGCAGCGCCTCCTTGAGCTTGCGGCTGATGCTGCGCTCGTACTTCTCGTCGGGCGAGAGCAGGACGTTGCGGGCGAGCTGCTGGGTGATGGTGCTCGCCCCCGAGACGACTCCGCCCCCGCTGCTGTTCTGGACGAGGGCGCGCAGGATGCCTTTGAGCTCGACCCCGGGGTTGGTGTAGAAGTAGGCGTCCTCGGCCGCCAGAGTGGCGTCGATCAGGTTCTGGGAGATCTCGTTCAACGGCACGGGAGTGCGCATGCCGGCCGAGGGCTCCCAGAACTCCCACAGCAGGATGCCGTTGCGATCGTAGATCGAGACGGTCTTGAAGGTGTTGCGATCCTCGACCCCGTTCACCGGCGGCAGGTCGGCGCTGAAGGCAGCGTAGGCCGCGGTGGTCGCCTGCAGCGTGGCCAGGGTGACGATCAGGCTCACGACCATGAGGCCGAGGCCGAGGATGGAGCCGAAGATCAGCAGGCCGCGCAGCGGGCTCCCCCGGCCGTGCTGCCTGCGCCTTGGGCCGTTGGGCCCAACGCGCCTGCCGTAGCGCCCATTGCCGTTGCGATGCACCATAGCTCAGCCCCTCCCCCACCAGCCGTTCGTGGCCAGTGGTCTGTGACCCGTCAAGCTGAGAGGTAGTATCCGAGCCGCGACCGTGAGGCCCTTCGACAGGCTCAGGATGAGCGGCCCCGGGGCCGCGCTCCCTCACGGTCGCGGCTCGGATACTACCTCACGAATCAGGAGTCACAGAGCACCAGCCGTCAGCCGTCAGTGGCCAGCCGTCAGCTCCCCGCTGATTGCTGACGGCTTCCCTCGCCCTTCATTCAACAGGAGCAACAAAACGCGTTGCCACAAGATGCAAAGGATATGCCATCCAAGCTTTCAGCCGTCAGCTCTCAGGGGTCGGCCAGCGCCTGCGGCTGGCCGACCCCTGAGAGCTGACGGCTAGAGGCTAACTACCAGCGTCTGCTGGTGCGCGTAGGTGACCTGCCCGGGCAGGCCGCCGTGCTGCTTGCGCACGTGCCGCCGCTCGGTCCAGTCTACCGCTACCTTGCCCGCGCCCGCCGCGGCGCTGTGCTTCGCCGCGAGCTCGGCCGCCCGCTGGAGCACGGCCGGGGGCACCGGGCGGCCCTGGCTGCGCACGATGACGTGCGCGCCCGGGACGCCTCGCGCGTGCAGCCACATGTCGTCCGGATCCGCCAGGTCGAACGTCACCTCGGCATTGCAGCGGGCGCTGGTGCCCACCAGGATACCGAATCCCTCGGCCGTCGTCACGCGCAGCGCGCGCGCGGCCGGACGGTTCGGGCGCGGCTTGCGCGCGCGCCCACCCGCGGGGCTGGCCTGCCCGCCTCCGCCAGCGCTGCCCAGCACCCCCGCCTCGGCCAGCTCGGCCTTCAGCGCGCGCACCTGGGCGGGGTCGGCGGCCAGGGCCAGGAAGGCGGCCATCTCGTCCAGGTAGGCCAGCTCCCGCGCGACCTGGCCGAGCAGCTCCGGCACCTGCTGGTGCGCGTCGCGCGCCTTGCGGTACTGCTCGAAGTAGCGCTGGGCGTTCTCGACCGGGCTGAGCGTGGGCTCCAGCGGGATGGACCGTCCCTCCCAGACCAGCGTCGCCTGGCCCGGGGCGAGGTTGGCCGCGCTGGCCAGGATAGCCTCGCCTGCAGCGCGCAGCTCGTCCCTGGCCTCGGCCCCCGCCAGCGCGCGCTCCAGCGCCGCGCGCTTGCGCTCCAGTTGCTCGCGCCGACGGGCCAACTGATTTTGGATTTTGGATTGCGGATTGCGGATTGAACGAAGACCCACTTCCTGCGTTCCGCGAGGGGGCAGATCCAGCGGCGAAAGCTCGCCATAGGGG
>JACQUR010000016.1 GCA_016210245.1 Chloroflexota bacterium | reverse complement strand
TCCCCTACCAGGGGAGGGGAGCCAGCTCCCCCTTCCCTGGTAGGGAAGGGGGCGGGGGGGTTAGGTCTCCATGATCCTCTACCTCGACTGCTACAGCGGTTTGAGCGGCGACATGGTCCTGGGGGCGCTGCTGGATCTGGGGATCGAGCTCGATGACCTGGCGCGCGGCCTGGCCACTCTGGGCCTGGAGGGCTACCGCCTGGAGGCTCACCAGGAGACGCGCCAGGGGCTGCGGGGCACGCGAGCGCTGGTGGAGGTAGAGCCGCGCGTGCCGCGGCCCGAGCGCAACCTGGCGGATATCACTACCTCGATCGCCCGGAGCGGCCTGTCGGAGGGGGTCAAGGCCCATGCGACGGCCGTCTTCGCCCGCCTGGCGCGGGCTGAGGCGAAGGTCCACGGCCTGGCGGTCGAGGCGGTCCACTTCCACGAGGTCGGCGCGGTGGACTCGATCCTCGACATCGTCGGGGCGGCGCTGGGCCTGGAGCTGCTGGGCGTGCAGCAGGTCTACGCCTCGCCCGTGCCGCTGGGCGCCGGCCTGGTGTCGACCCGCCACGGCCTCCTGCCGGTGCCGGCCCCGGCAACCCTGGAGCTGCTGGCGGAGGTCCACGCGCCCACCCGGGCTTCGAGCGTAGAGGTCGAGCTGGTCACCCCCACCGGCGCGGCGCTGCTGGCCGAGCTGGCCCGCTTCGAGCCGCCGGCCCTGCGCCTGGAGCGGGTGGGCTATGGCTTTGGCACCCGCGCGCTGCCGTGGCCGAACGCGGTGCGCGCGTGGCTGGGCCAGCCACTGGAGCCGACGGGCGCCTTCGAGGAGGAGGTGGTGGTGCTGGAAAGCAACCTCGACAACATGACCCCCGAGCAGGCCGGCTACGTGCTCGAGCGCTTGCTGGCCGCGGGAGCGCTGGACGTGTTCTTCGTGCCCCTGCAGACCAAGAAGAGCCGCCCGGGGCTGCTGCTGGGTGTGATCGCCACGCCGGGCTCAGCCCGGGCGCTGGCCGAGCTGGTGCTGCGCGAGACGCCCACTCTGGGGGTGCGCATGCGTGCGACCGGCCGCCTGGTGGCGCCGCGGACGATCGAGCAGGTGCAGACCGAGCTGGGTCCTGCCCACGTGAAGGTCAAGCGCCTGGGTCAGGAGCGCTTCGTGGTGCCCGAATACGAGGACGCAGCCCGCCTGGCTCGAAAGCGCCAGCTCCCTCTGGCGGAGGTCTACCGCCTGATCCGCGAAGCCGCGCGGAGGGATTTTGGATTTTAGATTTTGGATTGGGAGGGCATGGTGCAGCACCCCAAACTGAAGCCAGGGCGGGATCTACCGGCCGCGGTGAGCATGCCCCCTGGGGAGGACCGTTCACCACGGAGACACGGAGACACGGAGCTTTTTTCAGAAGGCTCCGTGTCTCCGTGTCTCCGTGGTGAACCTCGCCTCACGAGCCAAACCATGAGGGTTTCACCTTGGCTTCAGTTTAGAGATAGAGGCTCCTGGTAGCGATGCGGACGAACTTGGAATCCAAAATCCAAAATCCCCCGGCTTCTATCATCATCCCGAACTGGAACGGGGCGCGCTGGCTGCGAGGGTGCCTGGAGGCGACGCGGCGGCAGACCTACCAGCCGCGGGAGGTGCTGGTGGTGGATGGCGCCTCGCGTGACGAGTCGACGGCAATCGTGGAGCGCGAGTTTCCGGAGGTGGCGCTGCTGCGGCTGCCGGAGAACCGGGGCTTCTGCGGCAACGTGAACGCCGGCCTCCGCCAGGCGCGCGGCGAGGTGCTGGCGCTGCTCAACAACGATGCCGAGCCCGAGCCGGAGTGGCTGGCGGAGTTGGTGCGTGGGCTGCTCGCCCACCCCGAGGCGGGCATGTGCGCCGCCAAGATGGTGCTCTTCGACCGGCCGGGGGTGATCAACTCGGCGGGTGACTTCTTCAGCCTCGACGGTTTGCCAGGGAACCGCGGAGTATGGGAAAAAGATAGTGGGCAGTACGATGGCGAGGAGTTCGTCTTCAGCGCGTGCGGCGGGGCGGCCGCCTATCGCCGCGCGATGCTCGACGACGTCGGTCTGCTCGACGAGCGCTTTTTTGCCTACTGCGAGGACGTGGACTTGAGCTTTCGAGCCCAACTGCGGGGCTGGCGCTGCCTCTACGTGCCGACAGCGCGGGTGCGGCACCGCCTGAGCGCGACCGGGGGCGGGCCCCTGGCCAGTTACTACTGCGGGCGCAACGTGCTGTGGGTTATCGCCCGGAACGTACCCGCGAGCCTGCTGCGGCGGCTGTGGCCGCGCATGGCGCTGGCCCAGGTGCGCCTGGTGGTGGAATCGCTCCGCCACGTGCGCGAGCCCGCCGCGCGGGCGCGGCTGCGCGGCCAGCTTGCGGGGCTGCGCTCGCTGCCGAGTCTGCTGGCCGGGCGGCGAGAGATCCAGCGGAGACGCACGGTGGCGGATGAGTACCTGCTGGCGCTGCTGAGCGCGGCGCCCTCACGGCGGACCCCGTGAGCGAGCGTCCACACCTCTCGATCGTCATCCCCGCCTACAACGAGCAGCACCGCCTGCCCGCCAGCCTGGAGCGCCTGCGGGAGTACCTGGGCGAGCGGAGGTACGGCTACGAGGTGGTGGTGGTCGACAACGCCTCGACCGACGCTACAGCGGCGATGGTCCAGCAGACGGCCGAGGGCTGGCCGCAGCTCCGCCTGCTGTCCATTGCCGAGCGGGGCAAGGGCATCGCGGTGAAGGTGGGCGCTCTGGAGGCGAAGGGCGAACTGGTGATGCTGTGCGACGCGGACTTCTCCATGCCGGCCGACCAGATCGCGCCGTTCCTGCTGCTGCTGGAGCAGTACGACCTGGCCATCGCAACGCGCGAAGGGGTGGGGTCCAAGCGCGTCGGCGAGCCCCAGTATCGCCACCTCATGGGTCGGGTGTTCAATGGCCTGGTCCGCTTCCTGGCCGTGCCGGGGTTCCAGGATACCCAGTGCGGCTTCAAGGGCTTCACCCGCAGGAGCGTGGAGGCCATCTTCCCGCGCCTGACGGTCCACGGCTTCGGCTTCGACGTGGAGGTGCTCTACCTGGCCCGCCGGTACGGGCTCTCGGTCGTAGAGGTGCCGATCGTCTGGTTCTACCAGGCCGACAGCCGGGTCGATCCCTGGCGGGATACGCTGCGCATGCTGGGGGACGTGTTGCGGGTGCGCTGGAACGGCGCGCGCGGACAGTATGGGTAGGGTCGTGGATTGGTTAGAATAGAGTTGAACGCTGACGACTGAAGGCTGATTGCTGAGATGGCTGAACGCATCCTCGTCTGTCTGGCCTGGCCCTACGTGAATGGGTCGCTGCACGTCGGACACCTGGCCGGGGTGTACATTCCCGGGGACATCTTCGCCCGCTTCCACCGCCTGCTGGGCAACGACGTGCTCATGGTTTCGGGCAGCGACGAGCACGGGACACCCATCACCGTGCGGGCCGAGCAGGAGGGCGTGAGCCCGAAGGAGATCGCCGACCGCTACCACGAGGAGTTCCTCGGCTACTGGCGCGCCCTGGGCATCAGTTGGGACCTCTACACCCGCACCGGCACGGAGAACCACCGCGCGGTGGTGCAGGAGGAGTTCCTCGACCTGCTCCACAACGGCTATCTGTTCGAGCAGACGCTGGAGGCCTTCTATGACCCCCGGGCCGGCCGCTTCCTGCCCGATCGCTACGTGGAGGGCACCTGCCCGAACTGCGGCTACGAGCGCGCCCGGGGCGACCAGTGCGACCAGTGCGGGCGGCTGCTGGACCCGATTCAGTTGATCGAGCCGCGCAGCCGCCTGAGCGGGGAGCAGCCCGTGCTGCGCGCAACCACGCACTTCTTCCTGGACCTACCCAGGCTCCAGCAGGGTCTGATCGAGTGGGTGCGCCCCAGGACCTACTGGCGCCCCAACGTCTACAGCTTCACCCTCAACTTCCTGGAGGGCGGCCTCCAGCCGCGGGCGATCACGCGCGACCTGGAGTGGGGCGTGCCGGTGCCCGTGCCGGGCTACGAGGACAAGCGCATCTACGTGTGGTTCGAGGCGGTGACCGGCTACCTCTCGGCCAGCATCGAGTGGGCCGGGCGCCAGGGCGACCCGCAGGTCTGGGAGCGGTGGTGGAAGGACCCGCACGCCCGCGCCTACTACTTCATCGGCAAGGACAACATCCCCTTCCACACGGTGATCTGGCCAGCTATCCTGATGGCCCGCGGCGGGCTCAACCTGCCCTACGACGTCCCGGCCAACGAGTACCTGCTCTTCGGGGGCGAGAAAGCGTCCAAGAGCCTGGGCATCGGGTACACGGTGCCGGACATGCTGGCCCACTTCGACCCGGACCCGCTGCGCTACTACCTGTCGACCAACATGCCGGAGACGGGGGACACCAACTTCGATCTGCTCGACTTCATCCGCCGCAACAACGACGAGCTGGTGGCGACGTGGGGCAACCTGGCCCACCGCAGCCTGACCTTCGTGCAGCGCTCGTTCGATGGCAAGGTGCCCGCCTGCGACGCGCTCGATCCGGAGGTCCAGGCGCGGATCGAGCAGGCGTTCGCCACCGTGACCGAGCGCCTGAGCGCGGTCCACTTCCGCGACGCGCTGCGGGAAACCATGGCGCTGGCCCACTTCGGGAACCGCTACTTCGACGAGCGGGCGCCCTGGCGGCAGGTCAAGGAGGACAAGGCCGCGGCGGCGACGACGATGGCCAACGTGCTCAACCTGGTGAACGGGCTCAAGACGCTGTTTGCTCCGTTCCTTCCGCACTCGTCGGAGCGGCTGCACCAGTTGCTGGGCTACCAGGATGAGCTGCGCGCGCACGGCTGGCGCTTCGAGCACCTGCCGGCCGGACAGCAACTCCCGCCCCCCACACCGCTGTTCCGCAAGCTGGAAACGCCCGAGCTGTCGTGAGGGTGAGGGGTCGACGGGCAGGGGTGAGGAGATCAGGGCCAGCAGGGGCGCACCATGGTGCGCCCCTGCTGGCCCTGATCTCCTCACCCCTCGCCGCCATCGTGCTCGCCTTCGTGGCGCTGGCGCTGGGGTATGCCCTGGCGACTCCGGCCTGGAACAATCCGGATGAGCCGGCCCACTACAACTACGTGCGCCAGGTGGCGGCGGGAGCGCTGCCGGAGCTGCGCCCGGGCGACTGGGACGCCGTGCGGCTGGACTACCTGAAGACCTATCGCTTCCCGCCTGGCGAGTCGATCGCTGACCTCCGCTACGAGTCGCACCAGCCTCCGCTGTACTACCTGCTCGCCGCGCCCCTGCTGCTGGCGAGCGAGCCGTTCGGCCAGCGTGCGAGCGTGCTGGCGCTGCGCGCGCTGTCCATCGTCCTGGGCGCGCTGGTGGTGCTGGTGACGTATCGCGTCGCACAGGCGGCGGTTTTCCCCCCTGGTGGGAGCGGGGGGTCGGGAGCGGCACGGCATGCCGTGCCGCCACCGACCCCGCGCGCGGAGGAAGGGCCCGGGGCGCGGGGAGGGGCAGCCACGCAGGAGCGTGGCCGGTACTGGGAGAGTCCCGCCAGTTGGGCAGTGCCACTGCTGGCGGCGGGGCTGGTCGCCTTCGTGCCCATGCACACGGCCATGAGCGCGGCGGTCAACAACGACGCGCTGGCCAACCTGCTCTCAGGCGTGCTGGTGCTGGCGCTGCTCTGGGGCATGGGGCGCGGCTTCAGCGCGCGCGCCGCGCTGGCCGTGGGCCTGCTCGGCGGCGCGCTGGGACTCACCAAGGTGACTACGTACGGGCTGGTCCCGCTGGCCCTGGCAGTGGTCGCGCTGGTCCGGCTGCGCCAGGATGGGGGGCCGGCCAGGCCGGGAGCCTGGCTCAGCGCTGGGCGGGCGATCGGGCTGGCGGCGCTGGCGCTGGTGCTGGTGGGCGGCTGGTGGCTGGTGCGCCAGGGCCTGGTGTATGGCTGGGACGACCTGCTGGCCTCCCGCCGCCACGAGCTGGTGGTGGTGGGCGAGCCGCGCTGGAGCGACCTGGCGGTCGAGCCGGTTTCCTACTTCGCCAGCACGCTGTTCCAGAGCTTCTGGGCCCAGTTCGGCTGGATGGCCATCCTGGTCGACGAGCGGCTCTACCGCCTGTTCGGCCTGTTCGGCGTGCTCGCGCTGTTCGGGCTCAGCCTGCGCCTGCGCGCCACGACCCGCGCGCTGCTGCTCCCCTCGTCGCCCGCTTCGCTCGCGCTGCTGAAGGGCGAGGGCGCGCGCCTGCTGCTGCTCGGCGCGGTCTGCGTGGTGGTCTTCGCCGAGGTAGCCTACTACAACCTGACCTTCGTCCAGCCCCAGGGACGCTACCTCTATCCGGCGCTGGCGGCGCTGGCCACGCTGCTGGCCCTGGGGTGGGACAGCCTGGTGGCCCACGGACGCGTTGGCCGGGGACTGGCCGCCGCCTGGCTGGTAGCCGCTGCGCTCGACGGTACCAGCCTGCTGCTCGGCGCGCAGCTCTCGGTGCGGGTGGTGTACGCGACGGCGCTGGTGGCCGGCGCGCTGGTGGCCACCCGCCCGACGGGCAGCCGCGTCGAGTCCGCCGCCCGGCCCGCCCTCGCCCTGGGCGCCGTGCTCGCCCTGGGGCTGCTGGACCTGGTGTGCCTCGTTCGGGCGGTGGGGGCGGGGTTCGCGGGGTGAAGGCCGGACCTATCCCCCCGGCCCCCTTCCCTGCGAGGGAAGGGGGAGAGGGCCGATCCGTCAGCGGCGGCATGGCCGCCGTGGGCACCCTGTGCGACCTGCGCCAGGTGGCGGCGCGGGCGGCGACCAACTCCTGCTCGGCGCTGTAACGGGTGCTGCGGGCTGAGTGCTGAGGAGGGGCGAGTCGACAGCAGTGTCCTCGGTGGCACAGGCGGCTCGCCTGTGGCGCGCGGGGCCGCGGGGCACTGGCAGTTGTATCCGTGCCGCGACCGTGAGGGAGCGCGGACCTCCGCTCCCTCACGGTCGCGGCTCGGATACAACTGCCGCTGCGCGGAGCGTCCATTCCCTTGGCCCTAGTGGTGATTTCACCGTGTTGACACGCCTCGGAACACCGCTGTACTATAGCCTCCACACGAATACGTCTCGACACGGTCACGGATGCATGGTCACCTCGGGTCCTGGCCCGAGGGGGAGAGCGGCGGATGGGGTCGTGAGCGGCGGGCGCGCAGGGCGATCTTGAATCGCACGGCGCGCCCGCGCCATTTTCTGGCCAGGAGGGAGGAGCGATGGCTCGCACTTGGTTTGCACGGATCGGCCGGGGAGCAGCAGGGTGGCGCCCGTGGGCGCTGGGTGCCGCGGCCGCCCTGGTGGCCGGCCTGGGCGTGTTCGGAATGGCCGACACCGCCCTGGCCCAGCAGGCGGGCGAGCAGGGCAGTAGCTCCTCGCTCGGCACGCCCCAGGCTGGCGAGCGGCGGAGCAACGCCCCGTTCGGTGATCCAACGCTGCCGACCGACGCTCCACCTCGGGAGTTCTCTGGCCGAGTGGTGAGCGCCGATGGCCGAGGCGTGGAGCGGGCAACCATCGCCGTCCAGCGCTACACCCCGAGTGACGGGGCACCGCCCGAGGCGGCGAAGGGTGCCCTGGCCGGCACGGCCGCGTCCAGCCTGGATGGCCGCTTTGGCGTGTCGCTGCCGCCCGGCGAGTGGGAACTGAGCGTGACCACGCCCGATGGTCGCGTCGGCCGGGCCCGGCTTGCGCTGGGGCTGGCGGCGGAGGACCCCAGGCCAGAGTTGGTGATCGGCGTAGCGCCGCCCCCACCGCCGACCGCGAGCGAGCGCACGGTCCAGACGCACGACACCCGCCCCTGCCCCACGACCACGTACACCGTGACCGGCACCGTGCGCTCCGCCTGGGGCGTCGCCCTGTCGGGCCAGTACGTCTACGCGGATTGGCCGGGCGGCACGCGTTGGTGCTCGAACGAAGTCACTTCGACGAGCACCGCCTCGGACGGCAGCTACCAGCTCACCCTGGGGCCGGGCCTCTGGCGTGTCTCTACCTGGATCTGGGGCGCATCGCTGGGGACCGAGGCGGCGCGCACGGCCAATGTGTCAGGGAACCTCACTGGGGTCGACCTGGCGGGCCCGGCCGAGCCAACCAGCCTGGCCAACTTGAGCGGCACGCTCCAGTTGCCCAGCGGTGCGGGTGCAGGCGGCTACTCTGTGTGGGCATCAGGCGAGGACAACCGTTGGGAGACGCACAGTGTAAACACTGCCGCCGACGGCTCCTTCACCCTGCTCGTCCCGCCCGGGCGGTGGTGGCTGTATGCGTGGTACCCCAACGGCAACGATGGCTCCCTCGCCAGCTCGTACCGCCTCCCGAGTTTGCAGGTTGCCGTCGGTAGTGGGGGCGTGTCGGGAGCGGTAGCTCGGATGCAGGCCGGAGCGGCCTTCCGCCTGCGCCTGCGCACGCCCTCCGGCGCTCCGGCCGCCAACCGCTACGTGTCCGTCGACGAGTCTCTCTCCAGCGGCACCGGCAGCCAGTACCTGTCGTCCTGGTACTCCAACAGCTTCACCATCGGCGTTGATGGCACGACCTCCTACACCTGCTGCTATTCCGCTGCCGGCCTGTACCGGGTGTCGGTGAGCAGCTTGTCCGGCTCCAGCAGCACGCTGGGCATGCTGGGCCTGGAGACGTTCGTCAACGTCCCGGTCGGGGTGAGCACGATCGACGTCGCCGTGCCGGACGAAGCTGGCGGCCCGACGATCGGTGGTGCGGTGCGGTCGTCCACCGGCGCCGGGGTGAGCGACGCGTTCGTATGGTCCGAAGGGTACCACCCCAGCTACGGCTTCCTGTGGGCAGGCGCCACGGCAGGCAGTGATGGCACGTTCCGCCTGCCGGCCGTGCCCGGCGTGTGGTGGGCGAGCGCCTATAGCAGTGGGTACCTCGGCGCCTGGGGTCGCTACGTCGACGTCAGCTCGAGCGGCGTGAGCGGCGTGAGCCTCACCCTGCGAACCGCGACGACCGTCGCCCCCGATGTATACGAGCCGGATGACTCGCCGGCCCAGGCCAGACCCCTTACGCTCGACGGCAGCACTCAGCAGCACAGCCTATCGGCGGGCGACAACGACTGGGTGTCCTTTGCGCTGGCGGCGGGGAACCAGGTTCGTCTGTCTACCGACGATTCCGACTGCGACACGTACCTCTATCTGTACGCGCCCGACGGCAGCACGATCCTGGCCCAGGACGACGACAGCGGGTCTGGCCTCGCCTCCCTGCTCGAGTACACGGTCGCCTCAAGCGGGACCTACTTCGGGCGAGTGCGCCACTTCAACGCAACCTCCGGCACCTGTGCCTCCTATGGACTGGGCGGCAGCCTGGTTACAGCCCCAGTCCTGGTCCACCTGCGCGGCTACGTGCGCGACGCAGCCGGCAGCGCCGTCGAGGGCACCGAGGTGGGCGTATGGGACCAGGTCGCAGGCCGCCGGGTCGCTACCTGGAGCGCGGCCGATGGGTGGTACGACCTGGCCGTGCTCCCGGCCCCTTCCGGCGCCACCTGGACCGTGAATGCCGGGACGCCGCCGTCGATCCGCCACCTGAAAGGCGCCTGGGTATGGTTGGTGCCTGGCGCCGATGGCGGCGCGGCGTTCAACTTCGCGCTGCCGTTCAAGAGCAGCTTCAGCCGCCTCATCTCCGGCACCGTGCGCTGGCCGGATGGCACGCCGGCCCACAATCGGTGGGTCGACGCCTATGTTGGCACGAGCATCACCGTCGGGGTGCAGCAATTCCAGGACATCGGAACCAACAGTAGCTACGACGGCTCGTTCTCTCTGGCCGTGCCCGCGCGCACGTGGTGCATCTGGACAGGCGGTGAGTATCGACGGGAGTTCGGCGGCGTGGGCGACTGCGGCCTGGATACCAACACCGGGAACGTCTCGGGACTCAGCCTCTCCCTGGCCGCGCCTGCGGCCACGCTCGCGGGCACGGTCACAGATTCGCCGACCGGCTTGGCGCTGCCAGGGGCAGACGTCTCGTACAGGTCCGACTCGGGCTCCCTGTGGCTGACCACCTACAGCCGACCCGACGGCGGCTACCACCTGTACGCCTTCTCGACCTCGACCAGCGGCTGGTTCTCAGTGTCGAGCGGCGGCTTCCTGGGTCGCTACGACACGGGCGTGGCGCTGCCTGCCGGCACCACCGCTCGCAACGTCGCGCTCCGCCGAGCCACGCGCACCCTTTCCGGCAGCGTGGCCAGCGGCGGCACGCCCCAGCCCGGGGTGTGGGTGCGCGCGACTATCGACGAGGGAGGCATCACCTCGTGGGCGGGAGCCTACACGGATGGCCAGGGCATCTTCGGCCTGGGCGTGTGGCCGGGCACGTGGTCGCTTCAGGCAGACGTCCCGTGCCCGCCTCCGGCGCGCTCCATTACGGTGTCGGGTGATGTGGCGGACGTGGCCATCGACCTGGGCGGCTGCGTCACGCCTACGCCGACGCCTGCCGCCACGGCCACCGCGACAGCGACGCCCATCACCCCAACCGCCACGCCCACGCCCATCACCCCCACCGCCACGCCCACGCCCTCCGGCACGCCCGCCACTCTCAGCCTCCAGCCGGCCGAAGCCGCGGTCGCCCCGAGCGGCACGGTCACCGTGGCCCTCCAGGCCAGCCTGCCCAGCGGGCGCAACCTGGGCGCCTGGACCGTGGATGTGACCTACGACCCGGCGGTGGTGCAGGCCATCGCCTGCACCACGCCAACCTCCGGCGGCCTCTTCGCCTGCAACGAGGCGTACGCCGCCAACACGGCGCGGGTGGTGGGCGTCGCTTCCCCCGGGCTGGCCGGGACGCAGACGCTGGCCAGTTTGACCTTCCGGGCCGTGGGCGGCTCGGGCAGCTCCAGCACGCTCACCCTGGTGATCCAGGACTTTACGGATGACGGGAACCTCGCCCTCCCCGTGAGCGCCACCAACGGCCTCATCCGGGTCGGGGTGCCGCCCACAGTCACGGCCATCAGCCCGACGCGCGGCTCGGTGCGAGGCGGCACCTCGGTGACCCTCACGGGCGCCAACTTCCAGGGCGGGGCGACGGCCGCCTTCCGCCACTCGACGGGCAGCCTGCCAGCCAGTAACGTGGCCGTGGGGGGCGCGACCAGCCTCACCGCCACCGCGCCCCGCAGCCCGGAGCACTACGCCAGCGGCCAACTGCGGCTGATCGGCGACGTCAATGGCAACGGCAGCGTGACGGCCGTGGATGCGCTGTGCGTCCTGCGCCGGGTGGCCGCCCTGCTCGCCACGACCGCCTGCCCGGCCGACAAGCTGACCACGGCCGTGGATGTGGTGGTCACCAATCCGGATAGCCAGAGCGGGGCCCTGGCGGGCGGCTACACCTACCTGAACGCGGACGTGAATGGCAGCGGCACGGTGACCGCGGTGGACGCGCTGTGTGTGCTGCGCCAGGTGGCCTCGCTGCCGGCCACCAGCTCCTGCCCGGCGCCGCCGGCCAGCCCGACGCCCATCCTATCCCCTGCCGCGCCAGCGCCGTACTCCGGCGGCGACGCGGGCATGGCCGGCGCGCCCGAGCTGCCGTCTGAGACGTCCGATGCGGCCGGGGCGGCAACGTGGGCCGGCACGGCCTTCGGCCTGGCGGGACTGGCAGTGGCGGGTGTCCGCCGACGCAGCGGGTAGTGCTCTGTGACACCCGGCGGGCGGGGTGGTATCCGAGCCGCGCCCGTGAGGCCCTTCGACAGGCACAGGATGAGCGGCCCCGGGGGGCCGCTCTTCCTGAGCCTGTCGATGGGCCTCCCGGTCGCGGCTCGGATACCACCCCTCACTTCACGAGGAACAGAGCACCAGTGAAGAGAACGGCTTTCAGCATTTGCACAGGAATTGGGCGCACACTGACGTCTGGGCTCCTGCCATCCTGGCCGCTCTGGCGGCCAGCCTGTGGGTGTCCGGCGTGGTCGGCGCTGTCTCGGCCCAGCAGGCCGGGGAGCGGCAGACCAATGCATCTGTCCCGCCGGGAGGCCGCGTCGAGTCCGCCGCCCGGCCCGCCCTCGCCCTCGGCGCCGTACTCGCCCTGGGGCTGCTGGACCTGGTGGGCCTCGTTCGGGCGGTGATGCCGGGGTTCGCGGGGCGAGGCCGGACCTAACCCCCCGGCCCCCTTCCCTGCCACAGCTCCCTCACCCGCACGCGAAGCTTGCGAACGCCCTGCGTGAAGGTCTGGCGGGCCGGCCGTTCATGCTACAATGCGGGTGATATGCTAACGACAGTAGGGTGAACCGATGCCCACGACCGAGGACCAGGCCCAGACGCAAGAGGCGCCGACTTCAAAGCCCGAGCATGCCCTCGCTGCCTCCCGCCCTCGCCCGCTCAGGAAGAGTGACGGGATCTTCAAGCTCATCGGCATATGCGAGAGCAAGGAAGAGGGGGGGTTCTCCTGGCGCAAGCACGAGCTCGGCGTGTGAGGGATGCCAGAGCGGGTTCCCAGGTCCATCAGCGAGTTGAGGTTCGCCTTCGCCTTCGACGATCACTTCCGCCAGTACGGGTTCTCGACCCCGCTCGGACAGGAGCCATGGCCGTGAGGCTTCTCCCCCGCCTCGGGTCAGCCTGGGCGTCTGGCCGGGCACCTGGTCGGTGCAGGCGCTCGTCCCCGCCCCGCCCCCTCCACTCCCGATCGTAGTCTCGAGCGACGTGGCGGGCGTGGTGGTCGAAGCGGGCAGCGCCTCCACTCCGCCGAACGTCCTGGCCATCGGCGTGTGCCCGGAGCATGCCGGCGCGCTCCGCCTGCTGGGCATCCCGTACGTGTCGGTCACGCCGGCCGACTTCGCCCGCGTCCGACTCTACGACTACCAGGTGCTGTTCCAGGGCTGGACCTTCGAGGGCTGCGACGGGGGGCTGGCCGCGCTCTCGGCTCGCCGGGCCGACATCCAGAACTTCTAGCGGGCCGGGGGCAGCATCGTCGCCCTCGCCTCCACCGACTACTCGTGGCTGCCCCTATCCGCCACCGCCGCCGAGGAGCACGCGAACGACGTACACGCAGTGCTGAGGGGCGAGGGGGCGGGTGGACAGCAGTGGGCCCGTCGGTGGCACAGGCGGCTCG
>JACQUR010000015.1 GCA_016210245.1 Chloroflexota bacterium | reverse complement strand
GTTGTGGACCGGCAGCAGGGAGGGGTCGGAGATGGCGATGGTGTTGCCGGAGAGCTGGACCGAGAACTGGGAGGCGCCGATCACCGTGGCCCGGATGCGCTCGCTCGCCTCGACCACCGGCGCGGGCAACCGCCCGGCCGCGATCGCCGCCTGCACCTCCTGGGCGAGCTGGAGCGCCAGGTCGCCGTAGTCCCGCGTCTCGCGTCCGTACAGGTACTCGGCCACGCCACCGGAGAAGGTGATTGCCTGCGGCGCGGGCAGGCCGTGCTGGAGCGGCGGGGTGAGCAGGAGCGCCTCGCCGAGCGCAGACCGCGGCTCCCCGCGCACCAGGTCGACCAGCAAGCGGGCCAGGGCGCGGGCCAGGGCGCGCGCCGTCTCGGCGCCCAGCGGCTGGCCCAGGGCCAGCGGCAGGCCCAGCGCCTCGGCCACCTGGCGCGCGGGCGACTCGATGCGCACCACCCGCCCGTCGCCATCGGTGGCCACCAGGCGGCCGCCCACCGCGATGGCCGCCGTATCGAGCACCTCGCCGGCGCGCACCAGCGCCAGCTTGCTCGTCCCGCCGCCCACGTCCACGTTGAGCACCACCTGCCCGCTGCGACGCGAGAGCGCGACTGCGCCGGAGCCGTGGGCGGCCATGATCGCCTCCAGGTTGTGGCCGGCCGAGGCGCACACGAACTTGCCGGCCTGCTCGGCGAACAGGTCGGCGATGGCGCGGGCGTTGGAGCGCTTGAGCGCCTCCCCGGTCAGGATGACCGCCCCGCTGTCCACGTCCGCCTGGCCCAGCCCCGCCTCGCGGTACGCCCAGGCGAAGTACTCGCCCAGGCGCTCGGCGTCGATGCGGTTGTCGGCCAGGTAGGGGGTGAGCCAGATGGGCGAGCGCCACAGCACCTCGCGCCGCACCACCACGAAGCGGCTGGAGAGGTACTGGGTCAACCGCTGCAGGTGAATGCGTGAGAACATCAGGTGGGAGGTGGACGAGCCGACGTCGATGCCCACCGTGGCCAGTTCGACGTTGTCCACTTTCCAGAGCGCGTTGCGCACCTCCGCCTCGGCCAGCGCGCCGTCCGCAGGCTCGTCCTCGCCGTGGTGGTCCGGGAAGTGGATCTTGCTCAGGTCGTACTGCTCCATGCCCGTCGGCCTCACTTGAGCCCGAGCAGTTCGTGCATGCGGCACTCGACCCCGCTCCTGGCCAGCTCCTGCTCGAAGATCTCGTGGATGCGCGGATTCTCGTCCTGGTACTCGATCTGCCGCCCGCCGGCCTTGAGGCTCACGTCCATCCCCAGGAAGGTAGCCCGCTTGTCGGCGGAGAAGGGGTAGCGCAGGTTGCCGTAGGCCACCGCCAGGTAGCGCGACGGGTGCGGAGCGGCGTTGAAGTGCTGGTGGAACATCATGTCCGGTGGGGCGTAGACCCAGCCGTGCTTCCAGTCGACCTTGACGAAGTCCTTTTCGCCCTCGTACCACAACAGCGAGTAGCCCCATCCGGTGACCGGGAAGATGTGGAAGTCGGCGCCGTGGCGGTGGCCCTTCTTGTAGGTCCCGACCGGCATCTCCGACATGTGGGCATGCATCGTCCCTTCGGCCAGGATGAACATGATGTTGGACCCGCCCGCACCCCGCGCCTTCCACTCGTACAGCTTGAACTCGGGCAGGCTGGGCACGAAGTTGGTCTCCCACATGTGCCGCCCCGGGCGCATGGGGATGAACTCGCCCTCGCCCCGGAAGTAGCGGTCGTCGCCGATACGTTCGGGGAAGCGCCAGTCGTTGTCGAAGATGAAGGCCTCGTTGTGGAAGGCGTTGAGCATCATCGGCAGGTTGCTGACCGAGGCCAGGCGGGCGGGGGCGCTGCCGCTGCCGTTGAAGAAGCGATAGCGGGTGTTGAGCGGGATGGCGAACAGGCTGCCGGTGCCCCACTCGAAGCTGTGCCTGGCCCCCTCGGCGGTCTCGATGGTGGTGCTGCCCCGCCCATCCAGGACGTAGATCACCTCTTCGAACAGGTGCTTCTGGGGATTGGTGGCCTGGCCGGGCGGGATCTCGCACACGTACACGTTCAGGAAGTCGCCCCGCCCCTTGATGTGGACGTAGGCGCCGCGCGCGCCCATGCGCGCCCAGGGCGCGGTCTCGACCGCCAGCAAGTCCACCCCGAAGTCCTCCACCGTCGGGATGCCCTCGTTCTTGGCCCACTCCAGGTACACATCCACCAGGAACTTTGGTTCCG
The DNA here is from genome assembly GCA_016210245.1 of Chloroflexota bacterium. Classification (GTDB taxonomy): domain Bacteria; phylum Chloroflexota; class UBA6077; order UBA6077; family JACQUR01; genus JACQUR01. The sequence continues at coordinate 14,176 of JACQUR010000015.1, read as the reverse complement.
CCACGATTGCACACCTCTGCTGGGTCTTGGATTTCCGAATTCTGGATGCGCCGTTCGCCTGAGGCTGGCGCGCCAGCCATTATAGCGGCTTTCGGAGGGGCTGGGCCGGGCGGCGGGCGAACAGGGCCATCCGCCCCCAGGCCGGAGCCGGTCGAAGGGCGAGCGGGCGCTCAACGCGGTGACGCCCAGCAGCACCGCCGCCATCACCCCCACGATGCCGAGCAGGAGGTAGAGCTTCTCCGGCCCGGGGCCGTCCGCGGGCGAGTGCAGGCTGAGAGAGAGCCAGCCGAAGAGGCCGCTGAGCAGATACAGCCCCAGCACGATCTGGCGCTGGGAGAAGCCGAGGCCGTGTAGCCGCTGCGGCAGGTGCTCGGCGTCGCCGCCGGTGAGTGGCGAGCGGCCCCTGGCCAGGCGGCGCAGGATCACCCAGGCGGTGTCCAGGATCGGCACGCCCAGCACGGCGAAAGCGGTGCCGACTTTTGCTCCGCCGAAGACGCTCATGCATGCCAGGGCGTAGCCCAGCAGCACCGAGCCGCTGGTGCCCATGAAGACCCGGGCCGGGTACACGTTGCGCGGCAGGAAGCCCAGGGCGCAGGCGGCCAGCGCCAGCGGCAGGACCGCGATGGAGAGCTGGTCGAACCACAGGCTGCGGGTGAACAGCACCAGCGCCGCCATGGCCGCGATGCCCGCGGCCAGCCCATCCATGACGTCGATCAGGTTCATGGCGTTGATCATGCCCACGATCCACAGCACCGAGAGGGGCACGTCCAGCCACTCCGGCAGCGGCAGCGCCGGCCCGAACGGGCTGGCGATGCTCCCGAGGCGGATGCCGAAGCCGACCGGAAGGGCGGCCAGCGCGAGCTGCGCCCCGAGCTGCGGCAGCGGGCGCAGGCGACGGCGATCGTCCAGCAGGCCGAGTGGCAGGATCAGCAGGCTGCCAAGCAGCATGCCGACCAGCTTGAGGTCGTCGTCGGCGTTGGCCGGGACGTCGGCGGGGCGCAGGGCCAGGCTCGCCAGCAGCGCGATCCACAGGCCGACCAGCATGCCGTAGCCCCCGCTGCGCGGCACCACACGCGCCTGCACCTCGCCCGGCCGCGGCTGATCGACCAGCCCGAGCCGCACCCCGAAACGCAGCGCCAGGCCGACCAGGCCGAAGGTCGCGGCCAGGCCGGTCAGGAAGCTTGCCCAGAGCCAGGCTTGCGCCGTCATTGCAGGGCCATCGCCGCCGCCATGGCGTACTGGCGCAGCATCCCGCGATTGCCCCGCTCCAGCAGGTCGGCCAGGCCAGCCACCAGGCCCTCCACCCGCTCCAGGTTCTGGTCGTGGCGCTGGTTCTCCACGCGCAGCAGGCCGGGCAACGGGCCCGGGGCGAAGCGCTCGTTGGCGCTCAGCAACTGCTCGCGCAGGCGCTCGCCTGGGCGCGCGCCGGTGAAGCGCAGCCGCTGGGGCTCCAGGCGCGCTCCCAACTGGGCCGCCAGCCGCCCGGCCATCTCCACCACCGGCACTTCCTCCCGAGCGTCCAGCATCCCCACGCCACCGGCCGGGTCGCAGGACGCGACCGAGGTGGCCAGCCACAGCGCCTCGGCCATGGTGATCCAGTAGCGGGTCATGGCCGGGTCGGTGATCGTGAGCGGCTCGCCGCGCTCGACCTGGCGGGCCAGGGTCTCGATCACGCTCCCGCGGGTGCCGATGATGTTGACGTAGCGCGCGACCGCGAAGCTCCGTCCCTGCTCGCTGCCCACCCGCTGGACCAGCGTCTCGGACAGACGCTTGGTCGCGCCGTACAGGCTTGGTGGGTCGACCGCCTTGTCGCTCGACGGATAGACGAACGCCTCGACCTCCAGTTCGGTACACAGCTCCAGGAGCTGTCGCGTGGCGAGCACGTTCACCGCAACCACCTCGTCCGGGAACTTCTCCCCGAACGGGACGTGCTTGTAGGCCGCCAGGTGGAAGACCACCTCCGGGCGAGCGCTGGCGAGCAGCTCGCGCAGCCGGGCGGTATGGCGAACGTCGGCCAGGGCGAAGTCGACCGGCGGCAGCTCGAGCCGCGGCGAGTACCGCCGATAGAGCTCGAACAGGGAGTGCTCGTAGTGGTCCAGCAGCAGCACCGAGGCCGGCTCGAGCTCGATCACCAGTTCCGCCAGCGCCGCGCCCACCGAGCCCCCGGCGCCGGTGATCAGGATGCGTCGGCCCCGTAGCAAGCGCCGGGCCGGAGCCAGGTCGATCGGCAGCTCCGCTCGCCCCAGGAGCGCCAGCGGGTCCAGCCCGGACAGGTCAGCCGCCACGGTCGGCTTCCAGCGCCCGCAGGATACGCTCCTGGGCCTCGCGCATCAAGAGCGCGCGATCGGGATCGGCTTCCAGCGTCTCGGTGACCAGGTAGGACACGCACCTGGCCAGCTCGCAGACCAGGGCATCCAGGTCCAGGTCACCCTCTCCGTAGGGCAGGCCCTCGCCCAGCACCCCCCGGGCATTCGAGAGGTGGGCGCTCAGCACCAGCGGTGCGAGACGGCGGAGCACCTCCTGGACGCTGCCCAGCGGCGCCGCCTGGTGCAGAAAGGCGTACAGCTCCGGGAAGTCGTCGGCGCCACCCTGCATGGCCGCGTGCTGCGCGTTGACCACCAGTTGGGTGTGGGAGACATCGAGGCAGAGGCGCAGGGCGGGGAGGCGCTCGACCCAGTAGCGCAGGTCCTCTGGCAGCATGCCGACGGCCGAGAAGAAGTAGCCGCCCTGGCGCATGCGCAGCACCGCGGGCATGCTCTCCACCGTCGGCGCCATCCCGGCAGCCGTGGCCTGGCGCGCGAACAGGTCCAGCAGGGGCAGCGAGCGCTCCAGGTACGCCTGGCGGCGCTCCAGGGTCAGGCTCTCCGGACCCTCCGGAGCGAAGGGGTGCAGATTGATCGCCTCCGCCCCCAGGCGCTGGCCGAGCCAGACCAGGCGCCGCACCACCTCGGCGTCGGCCTCGCTCTGGCGGGCCACGTGGAAGAACGCGCCATCCAGGGAGCGCATCGGCCCCTCGACGATCAGGCAGAAGTCGGCCAGCAGGCGCTGCCGCTCCAGGCGCTCCAGCACGCCGCGCATGGCGGCCTCGTCCGCCAGGTCGGCGGCATCCAGGTACAGCTCCAGCCCATCGGGCCGCGGCGGGGCCAGGCGATCGGCCAGTTGGGCCTCGGTTGGCCGTGCCTTGAGCAACACCTTAGCCACGCTCACGCCTCCAGTGTAGCCAGGATCGCAGGCCCTCCCGCAACGTGAGCCCGGGCTCGTAGCCCAGGTCGCGCCGCGCGCGCGTGCAATCGGCCACCAGGTGCGGGCCGTCCTGGCCGCCGGCCGGCGGCGCCTCGATCGAGACCTCGGCGCCGGCCAGCTCGCGCACCAGCTCGGCCAGCTCCAGCAGCGAGGTGCCCACGCCAGTGGCCACGTTGTACACCGCGCCGGGAGACCAGGGACGCTCCAGCGCCAGGGCGATGCCGCGAGCCACGTCGTGTACGTGGGTGAAGTCCCGCCGCATGTGGCTGTGGACCGCCAGGGGCAGGCCGGCCAGGGCACGCTCCAGGAAGATGGCCACCACGCCGCTGCTGCCCCTGCCCTGCTGACCCGGGCCGTAGACCGAGAAGAAGCGCAGGACCAGCGCGCGCACGCCGAACAGGTGGGCGTACTGCTGGCAGTAGCTCTCCGCCACCAGCTTCGAGTAGGCGTAGGGACTCTGGGGCTCGAGCGCGCCGTCCTCGGGGATGGGCCGGGGCGAGAGGCGGTACAGGCGCTGGGTGGAGGCCAGCACCAGCAGGCCGCCGCCCTCGCGCACGCCCTCCAGCAGGTTGAGCGTGCCGCCCGCGTTGACCTCGTTGTACTCCAGCGGATGCTGGAAGGAGCTGTCCACGTCGCCCAGCCCGGCCAGGTGGACGATGGCTTCAGCCTGGCGCGCCGCCGCGCGCGCGGCTGGCGCGCGCACGTCGGCTGCCACGTGCGCGGCCTCCAGTCCCTCCAGGGCGGCGCCACGGTACAGGGTGGTGAGGTGGTGGCCTCGGCGCAGCAACGCCTGGACCGTGCTACGCCCGATGAGGCCGGAGGCGCCGGTGACCAGGACGTTCATGGCGGTGCGCCGCCTGGAACGGCTGACGTGGAGGGCGCCTCGGTCCGGGCGAAGTGATCCAGCAGCTCGTCCAGGCTGGTCGCCATGCGCTCGGTGGGGCAATAGCCCACCTCGGCCAGCGAGGACTGGACCGACCACGGCTCGGGCCCTGGCGCCGCCGGGGCGCCCGAGACGACCACCTGCAGTCCGCGCGCCGCCGCCCGCTGCTGCACCAGGCCGGCCACCCGGGGTACGGAGAGTACATCGGCGACCGCGTTCACGGCGCGGTACCCGGGCCGGGCGAGGCGTGGCGCCTCGACCAGGGCCGCAACGGCGTCGCGCAGGTGGATGAACCCGACCGGGCGGTTCGCTCCCGAGTGGACCTCCAACGGCTCGCCCCGCACCGCCTTCAGGCAGAACAGGTTCGGCACGGTCAGGAAGTGAGGATCGCGCTTCACGCAGGGGCCCAGCCCGTACACCACGCCCAGGCGCAGGGCGATGGCCGAGTAGCCGTCGCGGTGGGCACACAACTCCAGCAGCTTCTCCGTGTAGATCTTGCTCAGGTGAGCCAGGTCGGCCATTCTACCGTACTCGTGGCGCTCGGTCACCAGGCCGCCCAGCGCGTCGCCGTACACGCGGAACGAGCTGCCCAGGATCACGGTCCGCACGCTTTCCCGCGGCAGCGCCTCCAGGAGCATCCGTGGCCCGACGAGATTCGTGCGCTCGGTGTAGCTCGTCGGCGCCGCCTGCGGATGGGCGCTCGCCTGGGCGGCCAGGTGATAGACCAGGGTGATCTCCGCGCCCGAGCAGGCGCGCTCCAGCGCCCGACGCGAGGTGATGCTGCCCCGGACCAGGGAGAAACCGGGGGAGGCCTGGAGCGCGCGGACCTGGTCGGGCGAGGTGGAGAAGAAGTTGTCGAGCCCGACCACCCGCTCGCCCCGCCGCAGCAGCTCGGCCGCGAGCGGAACACCCAGGTAGCCCAGGCCTGTAATGAGCACCGCCACGGTGGGGATGATATCATGGTCAGGTTCCAGGTCCCAAGTCCGTAGCGTGGGGGCTTGTCCTCCGCCCGTACCCTGCGGAGGCGGTGGGGGACAAGCCCCCACGCTACGGACCTGGAACCCGACCATGATATGAGCGCAGTCTACACGGTCACCTGGCTCCTGCGCCTGCCCTACCCGGCCAGGAACATGCTGCGCCGCTGGCGGGGCATGCTGGGCATGATGGTGGGCGTGGGCATCGCCCTGGGCATCGGCATGACCCTGCTGGCCGTCGCCCGAGCGTCCATCGACCTCTACACGGCCGACTTCCGCACCTCCGGCGCCGACCTGTACGTGGTTGCCCAGGGGGGCACCCTGATCCCGATCCTGCCCAGCGACACCCCGGGCACCATCAAGCACGCTCGCAACGTGCTGGCCCGGGTGCGTGGCATGCCCGAGGTGAGCGCCGCACTCGGGCTCATGCACTGGTCGATGGTCCGCGAACGAGAGGGCCCGAAGCGCCCCGACCGGCCGACCGAGCTGGTCGTAGCGATGGGCGTGGACGGAGACCCGACCGCAATCCCGAACGCGCTGGCGCTCAAGCACGGGCGCTGGGTGCGCCGCTCCGACGAGGTGGTCATCGGCTCGAAGCTGAGCCGCGAGCAGTCGCTCGGCCTCGGCGACACCCTCCGCCTCAGCGACCGCGACTTCACCGTGGTTGGCATCGGCAAGCTGCGCGGCCTGGGCCTGGCCTTCAGCGCCGACGCCCTCGCCTACATGGACTACCGCGCCTTGCGCCAGCGGGCCGAGATCGGCGACCTGGTCAGCATCATCGCCATCGACACCAGCCAGCCCGAGGCGGTACGGCGGCACATCTCCGAGCTGGGCTCGCTGTCCGTGTTCGATGCGGCTGACCTGGTGAAGCAGGCCGAGGACGTGAACGCCGCGGCCATGGTGATGTACTGGGTCCTGATCGTGCTCACCCTCGCCATCGCCGCGCTGTTCGTCAGCAACATGCTGGGCCGCTCGGTGGCCGAGCGCCGCCTGGAGTTCGCCACCCTGCGCGCGATCGGCATTCCGACGCGCACCATCCTGCTGACCGTGGCCGCCGAGGCCCTCCTGGTCAGCGTGGTGGCGAGCATCCTCGGCGCTGGCCTCAGCCTCGTCCTCGGCTCGGTGCTCAACGGCACCGTGGCGCCGGCCTACGCGCTCGAGTCGCTGTATTCGGCCGACGCCGGATTGTTCGGGCTGGTCCTCGCCCTCGCGCTCGGGCTGGGCCTGGTTTCCGGCCTGTTCCCAGCCCGGCAGGCCACGCACGTCGACCCGATCGAAGTACTGCGCGAGGCATAGGGCTATGCTCCGGCTCAGCGGCGTGTGGCGCACCTACCAGGTCGGTGAGTCCCAGCTCGTGGCGCTCCACGACGTCACCTTCCACATCGACGCCGGGGAGTTCCTGGCCATCGTCGGCCCGTCGGGCTCGGGCAAGAGCACCCTGCTCCAGATCGTGGGCTTACTGGACCGACCGACTCGGGGGAGTGTGGCGCTGGATGGCCGAGACCTCGAAGCCCTGGCCGACGAGGAACGCACGCGCCTGCGCCTGCACACCCTCGGCTTCGTCTTCCAGCGGTTCCATCTTCTGCCCGGCCTCTCGGCGATCGAGAACGTGGCCCTGCCCCTGGAGGCAGCCGGGGTGCCCGCCGCGGAGCGCTACGCCCGGGCCGCCTCCCTGCTCGAGACGGTCGGCCTGGGCGAGCGCCTCACCTTCGCGCCAGCGCAGCTCTCCGGCGGCCAGCGCCAGCGGGTCGCCATCGCCCGAGCGCTGGCCAACCACCCGCGCCTCATCCTGGCCGACGAGCCCACGGGCGAGCTGCACAGCGAGGACAAGGCCAACGTCGTCCAACTGCTGCAGCGATGCCATGAGGAAGGACGCACGGTCGTCGTGGTCACGCACGATCCAGAGGTAGCCGCGGCGGCCCAGCGCCGGGTCGAGATCCGCGATGGCCGGGTCAGGGAGTTGAGGGCATGAACCTGGACGCGCGTCCGTGCTCGAGCTCGGCGGGCCACTGATGGGGAAGCTGTCGGTGCTCCATGCGCTCAAGCTCCTCCCCCGTTCGGTTCGATGGGCCGCGCTGCCCGTGGCCGCGCTGCTCGTCGTCGTGGTGGCCTTGCGCGTCGGCAGCGCCCCGGCCCCCTCGCAGCCGCCTGCCCAGGCCCTCGAGGTCGCGCCCAGGCTCGAGGCCCGCGGGCAGGTGCGGCTGGCGAGCCAGGCCCGCGTCGGCACCCTGGTCGGGGGCGTGGTGGCCCGGCTGGCGGTCCAGGTGGGCGACACCGTGGAGGCGCAGCAGGAGATCGCGCGCGTGCGCGGACTGGAGGGGGTGGAGGTGCTGACCGCCCCCTGGCGGGGCACGATCACCGGCGTTCCGGTCCACGTAGGGGACACCGTGACGCCCGGGACGGTCGTCGCCACGGTGGGCGACCTGAGCCGCCTCCAGGTGGAGACCTCGGACGTGGACGAGTTCCTCATCACCCACGTGCGCCAGGGACAAGCGGTGCGGCTGCGGGTCGACGCCCTGGACCGCCGCGAACTCCCGGGTCGAGTGCGGACCGTCGCCCCCCAACCGCAGACCACCCCAGCCGGAGACGAGCACTACCCCGTGGTGATCGACCTGGAGGGAGCACCCCGAGAACTGCGGCCAGGGATGACGGTGCGGGTCAACTTTGCAGAGTAGGGGCGCCGTAGGGGGAACGGATTATGGCGCCCCAATCAAACTGATAAACACGTCCTCCAGCGTTGGCTCGATCCGCGTTGCACCATGCACCGTGATGCCAACGTCGCCCAGCCAGGCGCTCAACCCCTCTGCCGTTTGCTGGGCTGGGTCGATGAGGGCGTGGATGGTGGTGCCGTAGAGCGCCACCTCGCGCACGCCCGGGGCGCGCTCCAGCAGCGCCACCGCCTGCATGGGGGTGTCGCAGACCAGGCTGAGCAGGTGGCCCTGGAGCGCGCCGCGCTTGAGCTCGGCCGGGGAGGCCAGGGCGCGCAGCACGCCGCCGTGGATCATGGCCACCCGGGTGGCGTGCTCGGCCTCGTCCAGGTAGTGGGTGGTGACGAAGACGGTTACGCCGGTTCGGGCCAGGCCGTAGATCATGGTCCAGAACCGCCGCCGCGAGACGGGGTCCACGCCCGCGGTGGGCTCGTCCAGGAACAGCAGGGGCGGCTGGTGGACAATGGCGCAGCCGAGCGCCAGCCGCTGCTTCCACCCACCGGAGAGCTGCCCAGCCAACTGGCGCTCGCGCCCACGGAGGCCGGCCATGTCGATGAGCTCGACCAGCCGCGTCTTGCGCTCCGAGCCCGGCACCTGGTAGACGCCCGCGTAGAACTCCAGGTTCTCGCGCACGGTCAGGTCCTCGTACAGCGCGAAGCGCTGGCTCATGTAGCCGATGTGCTCCTTCACCTGCTCGCCCTCGCGGGCAATGTCGAAGCCGAGCACGCGCCCCTCGCCGCTGGTGGGCTCCAGGATGCCGCACAGCATGCGGATGGTGGTGCTCTTGCCGGACCCGTTTGGCCCCAGGAAGGCGAACACCTCGCCCCGCTGGACGGCGAAGGAGACGTCGTTCACCGCCACCAGGTCGCCGAAGCGCTTGGTCAGGCCGCGCACGTCGATGATTGCCTCGGTCGTCACGAGTGCGCCTTTCAAGACTCACCGCCGAGACGCAGAGTTCTTTAGTATAGAAGGATTCTCTGCGTCTCTGCGTCTCGGCGGTTTGGAAAGGCGCTCTTAGCCGAGCCGTTTGCGGAAGCGGTTGGCGCTCAGCCCGAAGACCGCCAGGCCGAAGAGGGCCAGCGGCAGCACGTTGGGCCAGAGCACCTCCATGCCTACCCCTTTCAGGATGATCCCGCGCAGGATCTGCAGGAAGTAGGTCAGCGGGATGAGCAGGCCGAGCTGCTGGATCACGAAGGGCATGCCCTCGCGCGGGAACATGAACCCCGAGAGCAGCACCGACGGGAGCATGATGAAGACCGCCAACTGCATCGCCTGCGTCTGGGTCTGCGAGATGGTGGACACGAACAGCCCGACTCCGAGCGAGCTGAGCAGGAAGATCAGCGAGAGCGCTGCCAGGAGCGGCAAGCTGCCCGCAACCTCCACGCCGAACCAGAACCGCCCTACGGCCAGAGCCACGCCGACCGCCATGCAGGCAGTCGCAACGTACGGAATGATCTTGCCCAGCATCAGCTCCCAGGAGCGAATCGGCGTGACCACGAGCTGCTCGAGCGTGCCCCGCTCGCGCTCGCGCACGATGGCGAAGGCGGTCAGGATGAGGGTTTGGAACTGGAGGATCAGCCCGATGAGGCCCGGGATCATGAAGTTCACGCTCAGCATGCTCGGATTGTAGAGCACCACCGGGCGCAGCTCGATCCCGCTCGCCGCGCTGCCTCGGCCCAGGCGCTCGGCCAGGCTGGCCACCGCCTCCCCGGACTGCACCTGTGCCACCATGCCGGCCGCGAAGAGGGCAGTCTGCGCGGTGTTGGGGTCCGAGCCATCCACGACCAACTGGGCGAGCGCCTGCTGGCCCCGCAGCAGGTGGTTGCCGAACTCCGGGGGGATGAGCAGCGCCACCCTGGCCTCGCCGGTGTCGACCGCGGCCACGGCCTCAGCGCGGGAGTGCGCCTGGGCGCGCAGGTCGAAGTAGCCACTGTTGTGGAAGGCGGCCGCGAAGGCGCGGCTCTGGGCATCCCGCGACTCGTCGAAGACGATGGTGGGCAGGTGGTCGACCACGGTGTTGATGGCGTAGCCGAAGAGCAGGAGCTGCATGGCCGGCATGGCCAGCACGATGGCCAGCGTGCGCGGGTCACGCCGGATCTGGATGAACTCCTTGAGGATGATCGGGGCGATGCGTCCGAACACGGCGGGCCCGACTCAGAACCCTGGGGTGAAGGCGGCGTCGAGCGGCATGCCCGGCTTGAGCGCGCCCTCCGGGTTGTCCACCCGCAGCTTGATGCCAAAGACCAGGTTCAATCGGTCGCGCTGCGTCTGCACGTTGCGCGGCGTGAACTCGGCGCGGGTGTTGATCGAGGTGACGGTGCCCGCGAACGTTCGCCCGGGGAAGGGGTCGGCGGTGATGCTCACCCGCTGGCCCACCCGCACCTGTCCCAGGTCGCGCTCGAGCACGTACACCGTGAGCTTGAGCCGGCTGAGGTCGGCCACGGTCGCGATCGTCTGGCCCGGCGAGACGACCTCGCCCGCGCGCGCCAGCACGCGGGTGGCCACGCCGGAGGTGGGCGAGCGGATGAGGTATTTGTCCGCCTGCAGCTCGAGCTGGGCGCGCGCGGCGGCGTCCACCTGGCGGAGCTGGAGCTGGAGCAGTCCATCGTCCAGGCGCGCCACCACATCGCCCTCGCTGACCGAGCGTCCCTCCTCCACTCGCAGCGCCACCAGGCGCCCTCCCACCTCTGAGCCCAGGAGCACCTCGTCCGCCTCGACCGTGCCCGAGGCGGCCAGCGGTCCCGGCGGCTGGGCCGCCCGCCAGATTTCCACGCCCCCCCAGGCCAGCGCCGCGAGCACGACCAGGCCCAGGACCGGGCGAACGATTTTGGATTTTGGATTTTGGATTTTGGATTGGGGATGCGTTCCCATCATGCCTTGCGTGCTCCCCGTGCAATTTCCACCTGCTGCCGCCTGCCTTCTGCCCTCTGCTTACTGCCTACTGCCTACTGCCTCCCGCCTTCTGGCCCGCGGCGGGCGGGAGAACTGGATGACGATGGCGGAGAGGACGAACCCCGAGAACAGGAACAGCCAGGCGCTCTGGTAGTTCCCGGAGAGGTCGAAGAGCAGCCCGATCACCACCGGGCCCAGGGCGGCCAGGCCGGTCTGCAGCGGCATGGCGATGCTGCGCACCAGGCCCAGGCTCATGCGCCCGTAGTAGTTGGCCCAGATCGTGTCCTGGACCACGAAGGCACCTGCCACCGCGATCCCGTAGAGCACCAGCCCGCTGATGAGCCCGAGCGGAGTCGGGTACAGCAGGAACGCGAGCATGGCGACGGCCGCGCAGACGAAGTGGACCGACGCGGCCAGGTTGATCGGGATGCGCTCCACCACCAGGCCCCAGAGGGGGCTGCCGATCAGGGCGCTGGTGGCGCGCAGGCTCAAGCCCGCGGCCGCGATCACCAGGGGATAGCCGAGCCCCTGTACGAAGGAGACCAGGTGCAGGTTCGTGCCCGTCACCGCGAGCTGCGAGAGCCCCCAGGCAAAGATCATGACCCACAGGACGGGCGTGCGCACGATCTCGCCCCGCGTCCACACCACGTCCGCGGCCAGCAGCGCCTCGCGGCGGCGGCGCTCCCGCTCGACAACCGGTCGAGCCCTGGCCTCCTCGGGTCGCACTCCGTCCGGGTGCAGCCCCATGTCCTCGGGCCGACGGCGGAACACGATCACGGACGGGAGGGCCAGCAGCCACACCAGTAGACCCATGGCGAGCCAGGCCTGGCGCCACCCCCAGGTGTCGATCATGAACGCGGCCGCGAGTGGCATGGCGCCCGTGGCCAGGAAGGAGCCCATGGTAATAACCGCGATCGCACGGCCGCGCCTGGCCACGAACCAGTTGGAGATCGTTACCCCGATGTACCCGCCCAGGCAGAGCGAGCCGACCGACATGACCACACCCTTGTACAGGTAGAGCTGCCAGAGCTGGTCGATGGTGGAGAGGGCCAGGAACGCTCCGCCCACCAGCAGGCCGCCGAGGCCCATGAGCCAGCGCGCCCCGAAGCGGTCGACCACCGGCCCGAGCACCGAGGCGAGCAGCGCCTCGGGGATGCGGCTGGCGGTCGAGGCGCCGGCGAGCGTGGTGCGGCCCCAGCTCAGCTCCCGGTCGAGTTCGTAGATGAAGACGCCGTAGGAGGTGTTGAATTGCTCGGCATAGGCGAAGTTGGCGAGGAAACCGGCCGCGACAATCCACCAGCCGTAGAATATGCCGCGCTTGCCGCGCACGGCGGGCGGGGTGGTGACGTTGGACTGCATGCGGCTCCACTGAGGGCTGGATGGCAGTGCGATTATAGTGCCTGGCGCCCTCAAGGGAAGCGGTCCGGGTGCGAGATGAGGGCCGGGCGTGGGTTCGTTTGGCGAAACCGGGGGCCCCACGATCCTGGATCGTCCGGTAGCGGCACGGCCTGCCGAGCCGCTACCCCGAACTGGTCCTTCCGCATGCTTGCGAGACGCCTCCACCTGGCATTACCCGTGGCGGAGCGAAAACGGGACAACTACTGATCCCTGCATGGAGATCTAAGCACCGTTGCGCATGGGGCCTGTAGCGCGGGGGCAGCCACAGGGGGCTGCCCCTACGCTCCCCCGCCCAGAGCCACTCGGGCGCGGGGCGCGGGGGCAGCCACAGGGGGCTGCCCCTACTCTCCCCCGCGCTTCGCGCCCCACCAATGTTTAGATCCTTGTGCAGGGCTCAGTAAACTCATGTGTTCAGTCGCGCCAGCAACTCCCCTGCCTCCCTCGGGTCCTTGCACACCTCGAACGCCCACCGCCCCATGTCACCCCAGGTATTGACCGCCTCCACCCACCTGCGGGCAGCCTGATACTTGGCGCGGTCCTGCTCCGTCTCCATGCCCTTGATCTCCAGCAGCAGGTGCAGGCCGTTCGCCAGCCGCACCAGGTAGTCCGGCTTGAAAACGTGCTGCCCGCCCAGGAAGTCGTAGGGGATCGTGAGCTCCAGGTGGTCGTTGCGGGCGTAGCTCTGGACGTGGGGCGAGGCTTCGAGCTGGAAGGCGACCGAGGCCTCCCAGCGGGGCGCATCCAGCACGACGTGGCTCAGGTGGCTCTTCAACGTCTGGCGGCACTGGCGGATGGTGCGGAAGCTCACCTCGGCGGTCGAGCCCCGCGGGCGGAAGCGCTCCAGGCGCGGCAGCAGGCGGGGCTGGCCGTCGTCGCCCGGCCGGATGGCGGCCAGCAGGCGCTCCACGATCAGCGCGGCGTACCGCTCCAGGCCCACCTCGCGCCGGTCCACCGGCCCGTAGTCCACCCGGCTGGCCAGATAGGCGCGCACGATGGCCAGCGCCTGGGGAAAGAGCAGGTGGCGGGCAGCGTAGCGGAAGCGCTCGCGTCCCACCAGCGCCGCCACCACCCGGCGCGCCAGCTCGTACTCGAGCTCCTGCACGCGGACGGAGGCGTAGAACTGCTCGCGCGTCTGGATGAGCGTCTCCCCGGGGCCGCGCAGGCCCGGCCCGCCCAGCTCGTAGCCCACCTTCGCCCGCACGATGGTCTCGGTTGGCTCGACAGCCGGGTCCAGCCGCACCGGCTCGATCTGGTCGACCTCGGCCTCGATGCGATCGCGTACCTGGTAGACGTACCCCTCCACCCGGGGAAAGTCGATCCGATAGCGCGCTTCCCGTTCTTTGAGCGCCTGGACCGGGGTGGTCTCTGGCTCCGGGGGTGGCGGGCCGGTCGTAGGACGCTTCTTGATCGGGATGACCTCGAACGGGATGCCGTACACGTCCACGTACTCCACGTAGCGGGGCACGCCCTGCTCGTCCAGCTCGAAGTGGTAGTTCATGCGCCGCAGCCCGCGCCCCACCACCTGCTCGCACAGCAACTGCGACTGGAAGGCGCGCAGCCCCAGGATGTGGGTCACGTTCTGCGCGTCCCAGCCCTCGGTGAGCATGCCCACCGAGACCACGCAGCGCACCTGCCCGCCCGGCTCGCCAGCCTTGCCCACCGTGGCCACCTTCCTCCGCAGCGCCTCGGCTCGCTCCTCGCGCGTGGCGCCCTCGCCGTTGGCCGCTTCGGCCTGGTCGAGCAGCCTGGTGTCGATGCGCAGCGTCACCTCCCGCCCGGCCTCGTTGCGCAGGTACACGGGGAAGACGCGGCCCTCCTCGGCGATCCGCTCGAACAGCAGCTCGGATAGGTCGGTGTTGTCGCACACCGCGATCAGGCAGGGCGGCGCCTGGTAGCCCTCCCGCTGGAAGGTCTCGAAGGCCCGAACCCACTCGCCCGCCAGTTGCTGGAGCGCCCCGTCCGCCTCGCGCAGGATGGATTCCGGCCTGGGCCTCCGCCGCCCCTCCCCGCGCTCGTGCGGCTGGAGGCGGGCCATGATGCTCTCCCACAGGCGGAAGTACTCCGGCACCGGCCGCCCG
>JACQUR010000237.1 GCA_016210245.1 Chloroflexota bacterium | reverse complement strand
GGCGTGGTGTGGGGGCTGGCTTCTGTGGCTGCCCCGTCACCACGCCATCATGGTCGTCCCGGTGGGACTACGTAGCGCAGTGCTGGCGGTAGTCCTCGAAGGCCTCGGCGTTGACATCGGGCGAGGTGGCTACGTGGTACAGGTCCAGGTACAGCCCGAGGTCGTCCGGGGCGAGGCGCTCCAGGGGCAGGTCTCTGGACGGGAAGCCCTGGTAGCGCGCGCCGAGCCACTGGAGGTAGCGCGCCTCGACCTGGTAGGCAACCTGTTCCCTGGCGATGCAGTCCTCGAAGTCGAGTTCCTGGCGGCTTCCAGCCCGGTGGTCAGCGGCGTGTTTCAGTTCGTGAGCCAGGACCGCCGCGACCATCCACGTGGGCGCGGCCGTGAAGCGGCGGTTCACGAAGACCACGCGGTACTGCGGGATGTAGGCGGCGTAGGCCAGACTGGACATGCTGTCTGGCAAGGTGACGATGGCGACGTGGTGTGCCGCGGCCTCGCCCAGCAGGAACCTGCCTTCCGACCACTGCCACAACAGGCGAGCTACCTCGGCAAACCTCTGCTCCGTCACCAGCCCGGGGCCGACGAACTGGTACTGGACGAGCTGGGCGTCTTGAGGCTCGTTCCGCTCCGCCCACCAGGGGTCGCGGCCACAACTCGGGTTCTCGCGCAGGCACCACGGGTCGGTTTCGGGGACTGGTCCGATCTGCGGGTAGACGTAGCTGTCCAGGGCCATCAGCGGCGTCGAAACCAGCTCGGCAGGCGGAGACGACTCGGCTTCGAGCGCCACGGCCGACGGGACGCCGGCCGCGGGGTGGAGGGCGCCGAGGAGGAGCAGCGCTGCCAGCAGGACAGGCACCAAGAGCACTTTTCCAAACCGCAGAGACGCCCAGGCGCAGAGTGCTCTGGAAAGAACGAGTCTCGGCGTCTCGGCGTCTCGGCGGTGAGGTTCCGAAAGGCGCTCGAAGCGCCGGCCAGCCACGCGGCCACGCACCGGGAGGTCGGTCGGGGCGGTCACGGCTGAAGCCCGGCCTGAGCCCCGGCGGGCGGATCGACGCTCGCCCCGGCCCAGTACAGCGGCCCCTCCGGCGTGAGCGCCCAGTGCTCGGAGCCGTTGGTGAAGGTGGGGGTATTGGTGCTCTTGCGGTAGATGCTGAGCCCGGTGCTGGTCTTCTGGAGCGCGTCGCCGTTGTCCGGATTGGAGTGCTCGCACTCGCGCGGGAGGCCCATCTTGGAGCCGAGCTGCTCCTGGAGCATGGCGAACCCGGATTGGAACCGCGGGGTCTGGCCGGGGCCACAGTACGGGTAGGTGGGCGGGGCATCGGTCGGCGACAGCGCACCCTGGAGCGCGGCCCGCAGGCGATCGTGCTGGAGGACGGTGTACCCGAGCGCCAGGCCTCTGACGTCCGCGGCCTGCTCGGTCGGCCCACCCGCCATGACGATGGCGACGACGTTGTCGACGCGGAAGGCGAAGACGCTCAGGAAGGCGTCATCCTGCTCGATTGCGTAGGCTACACCGCCGCCGTCGCCGAGGCTCGGCCAGGGCTGGGAGCCCATCTCGCCCTCGCTGCCCTGCTGCCGCGCTGAGGCCATGCTCAACTCGGCCACCGCCGCGTTCGGCAACTGCACCACCATGAAGATGGCGAAGCGCTCGGTGAAGTTGTTGACGTACTGCCCCGTATACGACTGGCCCAGGTCGACCGTCGTCCCGACGTTCTCGGCCACCAGCGTCCACCCGGGGCCCAGGTGCGAGACGGGCACCGCCAGCGTCTTTACATCCGACTGGAAGGCAAGCAGGGGCTGGGCGGAGAGGACCAGGGCCAGCAGCGCGAGCGCCGGCCCGGCCCACAGCCCGGGCAAGCGCAGCCTCCCGTTCCCGCCTGTCCGGAACCGCCGGGCTGCGGCAGTCCCGGAATCTGCGTTTGACATGGCAACCTCCTCCTCGCTGGCCCATCGGCCAGCACTCTAGCTTCCTTTCCACCGTAGCAAGGCGCTGTTACCGGAGCGTGTCGGGCCTCTTGCGGACCGATTGCGGTCGGGCCGACGGGGGCACGCCCGAACAGGCTCCGTTACAGGCGGTCCTGTCCGAGCCGCGACCGTGAGGGAGCGCGGACCCGGGGCCCGCGCTCCCTCACGGTCGCGGCTCGGACAGGACCCCCGCGCTGGTCTCCTGGCCCAAACCGCAATCGCGCCGTAACGGCCCCGTCACTGCCGGTTAACGGCGGCCCGGTATGCTCAAGGTGAGGGCGATTTCAACGGGAGTGTGAGAACAAACCATGCTCACCTCGATCCACCAGGCGGGGATGACGCCAACTGCCCTCGGGGCGGCGCGCCAGCGACCAGGAGCGGCTGTGGCTCTGGCGCGCCGCCCTCTGCATCCCGCTCTTCGGCGGGCGCCAGCGGGCGTGGGGAGTGTCGGGCTGGCCGTCGGCCGGCCGCTCGTTCCGCGCCAGTTGGCCCCGATCTTGCATAGGCTGGACTGCCGCTCTGTACAGATCTTCAGCCAGCCCAGGTTCGTCTCTGCCCCGCGGGCGAAGACCCTGGGTCTGGTGCACCAGGGGGCCACGTAGGTGTCGCAGGCTCGAAAACGCATCGTCGTCGTTGATCCGGTGCCAACGACGCTCGAACTGATCAGTTACCTGCTGGAGCGAGAGGGGTACGAGACGTTCCCCTTTGCCCGAGTGGAAGACGCTGTTGATTTCCTGGAAAGCCACGCGGTCGACCTCGTCCTGACCGAAACCATTGTGCCCGTAGACCGCCCGCGGCCCCTGGATGGGCTGGGTCCCCTCCTGGGGTTGGCCGATCGCGCACAGATCGTGCTCTGCTCGAGCCACCCGCGGGCCTCGGCCGTGGCCGACGCGCGCATTCGCGAAGTGATCCCACGCCCATTCGACCTCAACGATTTCCTGGCCCGCATTGCCCGGCTCCTGGCAGCCGGGGCTTCCGTAAGAAAGTAGGGGCAGGGCACGGCCAATCAAGTCGACAGTCGACCGTCCACAGTCGACTGTCGACCCCCTCTGGCTCGACTGGCCTGAGCTTCCCGGGCCTCGCTATAATTCCGGCGTGCAGAATGCACCAGCAACCGGTTTCGCGCGGACACCGTTCATGCGCGGCTACTACCACCGCTGCACTGACCTCGCCGCGGACGACCTCGAGCTGCTCGAGCGGGTGGTCCGCAATCTGAACCTGCTCGCCGATCTGACCCACGGCGACCTGCTGCTCTATGCGCGGGCCGGCGACGAGGCTGTGGTCGCGGCGCAAGCGCAACCCCAGCCCGTGCCCAGCCTCTACTCGGGGTCGATGGTCGGCGAGACGATCCGGCGTGAAGGGGCGCCCACCGTCTTTCGGGTGCTCTTTGGCTACCACCCACGGCACGCGGTGAAGGGGACCATGGTTCGTGGCGTCCCTACCGTGCAGGAGGTCTTCCCGGTCACCAACGGGCGGGGCCAGGTCATCGCCGCCCTGTCCAGCGAGATCGCCGTGCTGGAGCACGAGCGCCAGCGCAAGAAGAGCCCGGTGTTCCGCCATGCCGTGGGGCGGGTGCGAGAGAGCGTGCTCGGCGGGCGACTCGAGGGCGGGGACGCACTGGGGCGCATGGGCGTACACGATGGGCCGATGGTGATCGACGCGCGCGGACAGATCGTCTACATCAGCGCCATCGCCGAGCACCTCTACCGCCGCCTGGGCTACGCCGATAGCCTGCTCAAGACCCAGATCGCCGAGCTCGACACCAACGAGTACATCTGCTTCAAGGCCATGGAGCTGGGGGTCTGCCTGGAGCAGCGGGTGCAGGAACAGGAGCTGATCTGGATCAAGCGGGTGATTCCACTCCTGCCCGGCGACTCCGAGGGGTTCCTCGCGCGCTTCGGCCCGCGCACCAACCAGCCGGTGGGCGCGCTGGTGGTCATCCAGGACATCACCGAAGAGGTCGGCAAGGAGCAGGAGCTCAAGATCAAGTCGGCCATGATCCAGGAGATCCACCACCGGGTGAAGAACAATCTGCAGACCATCGCCGCGCTGCTGCGCCTGCAGGCGCGGCGGACGGGGTCGCACGAGGTGGCCGAGATACTCCACCAGAGCATCAGCCGCATCCTGAGCATCGCCGTGGTCCACGAGTTCCTCTCCCAGGACGAGGCCAGCATGATCAACATCCACGAGGTCAGCAACCGGATCCTGAGCGAGGTCACCCACGGCATCCTCGATCCGGACAAGCGGATCAGCCTGCGGCTGGAGGGGCCCAAGAACTTCTGCCTGCCGGCCCAGCAGGCAACCTCGTGCGCGCTCATCATCAACGAGCTGCTGCAGAACGCGGTCGAGCACGGCTATCGCGACCTGAGCGAGGGCATCATCAACGTCCGCCTGTTCGAGGACCGCGAGAGCATGCGGATCGAGATCCAAGACGACGGGCGCGGCTTGCCCGAAGGCTTCCAACTGGCCCAGGGCGGGCTGGGCTTGCAGATCGTCCAGACGCTGGTGCGCGAGGACCTGAAAGGCCAGTTCGACCTCAAGAATGGGCGAGGCGTACACGCGGTCATCTCCTTTCCGCGCTGGCAGGCGCTCACCTCATAGAAAGAGTGCAGATTTGAGAGTGCAGAGTGCAGAGTTCACTCTGCACTCTCAAATCTGCACTCCGGCATGGAGAGATCGGGGATGGGGGGGGGCAAGGTGACACAGACCAGGATTGTGCTGGCGGAGGACGAGTCGATCTCGCGCATGGACCAGCGCGGGATGTTGTCCAACCTGGGATACCTTGTGGTCGGCGAGGCCGGCGACGGGGTGAGCGCGCTGAACCTGGCCCGGGAGCTCCACCCGGACCTGGTCATCATGGACATCAAGATGCCGGATCTGGATGGCATCTCGGCTGCCCGCTTGCTGACCGAGGAGAAGGTAGCGCCGGTGCTGCTGCTGACGGCGTATTCCGATCGCGAGTTCGTGGAGGGCGCCAAGGACGCGGGCGTCATGGGCTACATCGTCAAGCCCTTCGGCGAGGCCGAGCTGCAGCCGGCCATCGAGGTGGCGCTGGCGCGCTACAAGGAGTTCCGTGCCCTGGAGCGGGAGTTGGGCGATACGCGCGAGGCGCTCGAGACGCGGAAGATCGTCGAGCGCGCCAAGGGCCTGTTGATGGACACCAAAGGGCTGCGCGAGGCCGAGGCGTTCCGCCAGATCCAAAAGCTCTCCATGAACAGTCGCAAGTCCATGCGCGAAGTCGCGGAGGCGATCCTGCTGGCCCACCAGGTGGGGAAGTCCGACTAGACCGCGTCGACAGTCGACAGTTCATAGTCGACAGGGCACGAGCGAACGGTCGACTGTCGACCCAGGATAGCGCTCTGTCAAGCACATCCCTCCTGCTCTCACCACGCCTGAATCCGTGAGTTCGAGCCTGGAACCTGCACCCAAGGGTGCAGGTTCCAGGCTCGAACTCACGGATTCAGGCGTGCAGCGAGCCATTGACAAGCTCTGCGGGGTGGTTTCTACTGTATGCCCTCGCGGCCTCGGCGCCCCAACCAGTACGGGCGCCGAGGTGGCCGGGGGCAAGCGAGCAAGCGTGGCCGTGAAGGAGGAGACATGCTCGAGTTGGCGCTCTTTCCAATCTCGGAGGTGACCTTTGGCAGCCCCACTCGGCTGGTGGGCGAAACGCTCCAGGTGGACGTGGCCGAGCTGCGGGCGCTGATCGAGGCCGACGACCGGTTCGCCAGGGTACAGGTCGACCTGGCCGTGCCGGGGACGCGCACGCGGATCATCCACGTGCAGGACGTGGTCGAGCCACGGATCAAGGTGTCGGGCGGGCAGGACTACTTTCCCGGGCTGGCCGCGCCGCTGTACGTGGCCGGCTCCGGACGGACCAACGCGCTCTCCGGTCTGGCGGTCGTGGTGGCGGCCGGCGGGATCCACGACTCAATGGAACAGATCATCGACATGGCAGGCTGGGGGGCCGACTTCGCCAAGTTCGGCCGCACCATCAACCTGGTGGTGACTCCCACGCCGGCCGAAGGGGTCGACCACGTCGGCTTCGTGAAGGCCATCCTGGAGGCCAAGCTGAAGGCGGCCATCTACCTGGCGAAGGCCAGCCTGGGCCACCTGCCGACCGAGGTCGTCACCCACGACTGGCCGCGGCCCCAGCCGGGCAGCACCCTGCCGAAGATCGCCTACATCTACTATCTCCAGTGCCGCGGCTTCGGGCGAGAGGAGCTGTTCTACGGCGTCCCGTTCGCCGTGCCCTTCCCCACCTTGATCGGCCCAACCGAGGGGATCGACGGGGCCATCGTTCACAACGGCCATACCTTTCCTACCAGGAGCGCCACCTACAACCACCAGAACAACGGTGTCACCAACCAGCTCCTGGCCCGCCAGGGGAAGGACCTGTGGCTGGCCGGGACGATCCTCGCCAACCACAACTCGGTCTTCGCCCACAAGGAGCGAACCGCCCTCCTGGCCGCGCGGATGGCCAGGGACCTGCTGGGCGCCGACGGGGTGATC
Organism: Chloroflexota bacterium; assembly: GCA_016210245.1. Classification (GTDB taxonomy): domain Bacteria; phylum Chloroflexota; class UBA6077; order UBA6077; family JACQUR01; genus JACQUR01. The sequence goes on along the minus strand of JACQUR010000237.1, from coordinate 2,050 downwards.
ATCGGCAAGGAAGGCGGCGGACAGGCGGAGGTCGACGTGATGATCTGCTGCGACCGCTGCGAGGAGCTGGGCCTGTCGAGCGTCATCCTGACCCAGGAAGAGGGCGGCACCGGCGGCTCCTTCCCACTCGTCCACGCCTCGGCCCGCGCCAACGCCATCGTCTCGAGCGGAACCATGTGCGAGCTGATCAGCCTGGACCTGCCAATGGAGCGCGTCATCGGCGGCGACCGGCTGAGCGACGGCCAGGACCCGCTGGGGCGCCTGGATCTGGCGTTCACGGTGCTCTGCGGCTCCCTCGACTGGCAGGGAGGCATCCACGTAGGCACGGCGGTCTATTAGCGCAGACGCGCCAGCGCGTTCGGCATCCTTACACTCATTCACAGGTAGCTGTTCAGTGCTGAGTGCTGAGTGCTGAGTCCTGAGCGAGGGACGACCACTCATGACTCGGCACTCAGCACTCAGCACTCAGGACTCAGGACTCAGGACTCAGGACTCAGTGCGGGAGGACAGGACATGCGCGGACCACAGGCGAATCTGCCATTCACTCGCAGACTGCTGGCGCTGTCCAGCGTCGCCATTCTGGCCGCGGGCGCGTGCGCGCCCCAGGCGGCCGCTCCCACGGCCGCCCCTGCCAAACCAGCGCCGACGGCGGCACCGGCGAAGGCGGAAGCGCCTGCCCCCAAGCCCGTGGCCACCACGGCCCCGGCCGCGAAGCCGACCGAGCAGCCGGCCGCCAGGGCAGCCGAGTTCGATGAGAAGGCGGTAGCCGACTTCTACAAGGGCAAGACCATCCGCATCATTGCCGGCATGGCGCCGGGTGGCGCGGTGGACATCAACGCCAGGATGATCCAGCAGGTGCTGTCCAGGTACATCCCTGGCAATCCCACCATCGTGGTGGAGAACAGGCCGGGCGCGGGCTACATGCTGGCGGCTAACACCGTGTACAACACCGAACCGAAAGACGGGACCGTGATTGGCGCCGTCGAGGTGACCATCGTCCTGCAGCAAGCCATTGGCGCGGCGGGGGTGCAGTTCGACGGCGCGAAGTACAACTGGGTGGCGAGCACCTATGGGACTCCTGCCGCGTGCGCGACGCGGACGGACTCGGGCATCACCAGCGTCCAGGAGATCATCAGTGGCGGCAAAGAGCTGGTCGTGGCGAGCTTCGGCAAGGGTAGCGTCTCCTACGACCCGCCGGCGATCATGAACGCGGCCATCGGGACCAGGTTCAAGATCGTGACCGGCTACGAGAGTGGCGCCACGCAGCGTCAAGCGGTGAAGAATGGCGAGGTGCCGGGCTTCTGCACCTCCTTCGAAGGCATGGCGAGCATCGCGCGGGACATGTTCGAGGGTTCCAACCCGCTGGCCAGGATCCTCATCGTCACCGGGCCCGAAACGCCGGACCATCCGTTCGTGAAAGGAGTGCCGGCGGCCGAGAAGCTGGCCAGGACAGACGAGGCCAGGGCGATGCTCAAGGCCGTCGATGCGCCCGGCCAGTTGACGCTCGCTTTTGCGCTCGCGCCAGATGTCCCCAGGGATCGCGTTCAGGCCATCCGCAGGGCTTTCGACAGGGCGTACGCCGATCCCGATTACCGCGCCGCGGCGGAGAAGGTGAAGCAGCCTGTGCGCCCCAAGACGGGCGAAGAAGTCAATCGGGTCGTCCAGGAGTTGCTCAACCTGCCTCCTGCTACGCTCGCCAAGCTGAAGGAGGCGATCCAGTAGGCCAGCGTTTCCAGGACCCTGGCGCGGAGACCTGTCGGACGCAGGGACGCGGGGACGCAGACACGGGGACGCGAGGACGCGGAGACAGGGAGCTGCACTGCTTTCTGCCTGTTGCCGACTGCCCTCTGTCTGCTTTCCCCGCGTCCCTGCGTCTGTGCGCGCACTGGGGCTATTCAGTTGTCCGCACCTGCCGCCCTGAAGGGCGGGCCTGGGCGTTAGGCCCGCCCTTCAGGGCGGCAGGTGACCATCCCGCGACCGCTCGAAACCGGACAACTGAATAGCCCTAGCTCCAGGTGTCGATGCTCCAGGGGTCTGCCCAGTTCTGGTG
>JACQUR010000260.1 GCA_016210245.1 Chloroflexota bacterium | reverse complement strand
GGGCCTGTCCGATGAGGACCAACTCATCTTCGCGGCGCGCGCGGGACGCGTGTTGGTCACCTACAACCCTGAGAGCCCCTAACCACCGGATACCAGCATCCAGATCCCTGCCACGCTGAGCAGGGTGCCCAGGGCTACGCGCAGGGTGAGCTTCTCGCGCAGCAGCAGGGCGGAGATGGGCACCGCGAACAGGGGCGAGGTGGAGCTGAGGGTGGAGGCCTTGGCCGCGCCGGCCAACTGCACCCCGGTTAAGAAGGAAAGGGTAGTGACCACGGTCAACAGCCCGGCCAGCAGCAGGCCGCCGAGCACGCGGCCCGTCAGGGCCTTGCGCGCCGGCAGGCGGCCGCGCCGCCAGGCGAACAGCCACATCAGCACCGACGCGCCGGACATGCGCAGCACGTTGGCCAGAAACACGTCCATGTGCTCCAGGGCCGGCCGCATCATCACGGTGGACGCGCCCCACATGAGCGCTGCCAGCAGGGCCAGTGCCGTGCCCCTGGCGGAGGCGCCGCGGAGCACGTCCAGGGGCGAGACCAGGCGGCCGGTCTGGGCCACCAGGTAGACGCCCAGCACCACCGCCGCGATGCCTAGCGCCATCAAGGGAGTGAGCGCCTCGCCCAGGAACAGTATGGCCAGCAGGGTGGCAAAGAGGGGATAGGCGGAGGCGAGGGGCAGGGCGCGGGAGACGCCCACCAGGCGGATGCTCTCGAAGTAGAAGCTGTCGGCCAGGCCGAGCCCGACGACGAGCGAGCCGAACAGGAGCAGGTAGGCGAAGAACGGCACCCGGGTCGGGTCGCCCGCCAGGGGCAGCAGCGTGAGCAGCAGCGCCGCGGTGATAGTGGACCGAGCCGCGTTGAGCGTCACCGCGGCCATGCGGCCCGAGAGCGGGCGAATGACGATGCTGGTCAGCGCCCAGCTCAGGGCGGACAGCAGGGCGCCCAGCTCCCCCAGGCCCAGCGCGAGCGGACCAATGGTCATGGTTGCAGCAGTGTCGTGCGCGGCAAATCGCCCTCGCTTGGTAGTCCCATACCGAGTCGACAGTCGAAAGTTCACAGTCCAAAGGGCACCAGCGGACTGTGAACTGTGGACTGTGGACTTGGTTTAGCCTGGAGCCACACCACCCCCGCGGCTGGACCGTGCCGCCCGGGTGGCTGGGCTCGAGCGAGATTGTATACGCACCGGCAGGCAGGCTGCTGGCCTGGTCCGGTTCTACATCGTGCGAGGATGACCTCGCGGGGCTTCGAACCACTGGGAACGGATTGCGGTCAATGGATTTCTGGGAGCGGATTGAACGGATTGGAACGGATTGCTGCCCGCTCCAATCCGTTCAATCCGTTCCCGGGAATCCGTTGACAGTCGTCCATGCCTACGACTTGTCTTAGGGCGGGCGGTCCGCTATCCTTAGATGTGCGCGGTCGGGCCAGTGTCGCTCTCGTCCGCCGGTAACCCCGTGCTGGGGAGAGCGTAGTGGTGAAAGCCGATCATTCCCGCATGCTTCCTCGCCTGCCGTTCAGCAGCCTGCCCGACCCGAGCGGCCTCTACGACCCACGCTTCGAGCACGACGCCTGCGGCGTCTCGTTTGTGGTCGACATCAAGGGCCGGGCCAGCCACGACATCGTGGCCACCGCGCTCGGCGCGCTCCGCAACCTCGACCACCGCGGTGCTTCGGGGGCAGAGACGAACACCGGCGACGGCGCTGGCATCCTCGTGCAGGTCCCCGACCGCTTCCTCCGCGCCGTTGCCGGCTTCGACCTCCCGCCGCGCGGGGCCTACGGGGTGGGCCTGGCCTTCCTGCCTGCCAACCCGGCCGACCAGGAGCAGGCGAGGGCGCAGGTCGAGGCTGTCGTGGCGGAGGAGGGGCTGCGCGTCCTCGGCTGGCGCCCCGTGCCCACCGACGACGCGATGATCGGCCCCACCGCCCGCGGCGTGATGCCCAGCTTCTGGCACCTGTTCGTCGACGACCCCGCCGGCGCGACCGGCCTCGCCCTCGACCGCCGCCTGTTCGTCGTACGCAAGCGCTGCGAGCACGAGATCCCGAACCCCCGGGCCGTGTACTTCCCGTCGCTGTCGAGCCGCACCCTGGTCTACAAGGGCATGCTCACCGCGCCCCAGCTCGCGCAGTTCTTCCCCGAGCTGCACGACGAGCGGATCGAGTCGGCGCTGGCGCTGGTCCACAGCCGCTTCTCCACCAACACCTTCCCGTCCTGGCCGCTGGCCCACCCGTACCGCCTGCTCGCCCACAACGGTGAGATCAACACGCTGCAGGGGAATCGCAACTGGATGCGCGCGCGCGAGGCGCTCATGAGGAGCCCGAACATCCCGGGCCTCGAGCGCGCGTTTCCGATTCTCACCCCCGGCGCCTCCGACAGCGCGAACTTCGACGAGTGCCTCGAGCTGCTGCACCTGGCCGGCCGGTCGATCTGGCACGCGGTGCTGATGATGATCCCCGAGGCGTGGGAGAACCACGCCACCATGTCGCCCGAGAAGCGGGCCTTCTACCGCTTCCACGCGTCGCTGATGGAGCCGTGGGACGGCCCGGCCTCGATCGCCTTCACCGACGGCACGGTCATCGGCGCGGTGCTCGACCGCAACGGGCTGCGGCCCAGCCGCTACTGGGTGACCGACGACGACCGCGTGATCATGGCCAGCGAGACGGGCGTGGTGGACGTCAAGCCGTCTCGCGTGGTGAAGAAGGGCCGGCTCCAGCCGGGGCGGATGTTCCTGGTGGACACCGCCCAGGGTCGCATCGTCGACGACGAGGAGATCAAGGCGCGCCTGGCGTCCGAGCATCCCTACGCCGAGTGGCTCGACGCCGGCATGGTCCACCTGGACGACCTGCCCGAGCGCAAGCACGTGGTCCTCAGCCACCAATCGGTGGTCCGCCGCCAGATCACGTTCGGGTACACCCATGAGGAGCTGAAGCTGCTCGTCGCCCCGATGGCCAGAACCGGCTATGAGGCGGTTGGCTCGATGGGCACCGATACGCCGGTCGCGGTGCTCTCCGACCGCCCGCGCCTGCTGTTCGACTACTTCCAGCAGCTCTTCGCCCAGGTCACCAACCCGCCCCT
>JACQUR010000231.1 GCA_016210245.1 Chloroflexota bacterium | reverse complement strand
TTCACCCTTCACCCTTCACCCTTCACCCTTCACCCTTCACCCTTCACCCTTCACCCTTCACCCTTCACCCTTCACCCTTCACCCTTCACCCTTCGTTCGATCAGCGCTGCCAGGCCGACCGCCGCCAGGGGGAAAGCTGCGGCGTAGAGCGTAGTGCGATGGCGCACAAGGGTTCCCACGTTGGTATCGAAGAGCCCCAGGATGAACAGATTGCCTACCAGGTACGCCACGAGGATGAGCGCCTCCGCCCGACGGTCGCGCGCCAGCCTGGCCACGCCCGCGAGGGCGAAGGCGAGGAGTACGTACCAGGCAACCATCTCCAGGGCAAGCAGACCTTCCTTCCAACCGTGCGCCGACCACGGAAAGGGAGCCAGCAGAGCGTCGCGGACTCCCTCGGGCACGTAGCCGAGCACGGCCCGGATGCCCGCCGGATTGGCCGTGGCGACCTGCCGGTCGCGCTCCTCGCTCGACAGGAGGCTGGTGCTCCCCCTCTCCCCCATCACCAGCCGCTTGAACTGAATGATCGTCGGCAGCCGCTCGAGCGAGTCCGGATCCAGGTACAGCCGGCCCGGCGGGCTGAGCAGCACTGCCCCAGCGCCGACGACGACGAGCACCAGCGCGCCGGCGACAGCCCTCGGGTGTCGCCGCAGCGCACCGGGCTGGGCGAGCGCGCGGGCGAGCGCGGCCACGGGCATGAGCGCGCTCAGCACCGCCATGGCGGGCAAGCGCAACGATCCAAGGAGCACCGCCACCACGCCGAGCCAGGTGAGGCCTTCAACCTGGAGCGGCTGGCCGGGACGCGCAGCCAGGGCAATCGCGCGCAGGAGCAGCAGGCTGAGGAGCAGGACGAAGCCTTCCTTGAGGGTCAGGGACGTCCAGAGCACGAGCGAGGGGAACCCGGCCATGGCCAGGGCGGTGAGCCGACCGGCCAGGCGACCGCCCAGGCGCGCCGCGAGATCGTAGGCCACCAGGACGGACAGCGCGCCAAAGAGCGCGCTGAGCAGCTTGCCTGCAAGTGGATCGTGCCCGATGACCAGGTACAGGAGCGCCAGGGTATAGACGTACGTATCGTTGAGCAGGTGCTGGTGCCCCAGGAACACCGCGATGGGCTCGCCGCGCCCGATCCTGACCAACTGCCCGGCCACCAGGTCATAGGTGAAATCGTCCTGGAAGAGCGCGCCGCTGCCGCCGAGGGCAAGTTCTGCTCCGTGGATGGCCAGCGCAGACAGCACGCGCAGGCCAAAGGCCGCCACGAACGCCGCGGCCACGAACCCGGCATCGTCGCGCCGCCGGCGAGCGAGCGCGAGACCCAGGGCCAGGCCGACCACCACCACGGCAAGGCTACCCAGCGAGGCGTCGATCATGTCCAGTGCTGAGTGCTGAGTGCTGAGTGCTGAGTCCTCGCGCCCCTACTCAGGACTCAGGACTCAGGACTCAGCACTCAGCACTCAGTCCACCGGCCCCTGCAGCAGGTACGTCTTGCCCGACAGGCGGGCGACCGGAGGGCGATCTTCGTCCACGTAGCAGGCCAGCGCCTCGGCCAGGAACAGGGTCACCCCGCCGGCCTCCATGATGTTGGCCACCCGGCACTCCACGTTCGCGTGGCAGCCAGCGACCAGCGGCGCCTGGACGTGCTGCGCCGGGCGCGTGTCCAGCCCGAGCACGGCAAACTTGTCCTCCACGGTGCGCCCGGAGAGGCCGCGGCTGGCGCCGATGGCCCGCACCTGCTCCTGGGAGCATACATTGAGCACGAACTCGCGCGTTTCCTGGATCACCTCCAGGCTGTAGTTGGTGTGCATGACTCCGACCAGCAGCAGCGGCGGATCGTCCCAGACGCCCAGCGCGCGGAAGGCAAACTGGACGTTGCGCTTGCCGTCCCGCGAGGTCGAGAACAGATACAGCCCGGTCGGCGTGGTGCGGTAGGCTCGCGACAGCTCAACTTCCTTCAGCATGCTCGATGCTCCTTCTCTGTTGAGTCCACAATCGGAAGTTCAGCGTCGACAGGGCGCTGGCGCCCCTGTCGACGCTGAACTTCCGAGGTAGGGGAGAGCCGGGGGAGAGGTCCGTCCCCCCTCCCCGCGTCCGCGCGTCCCCCACGCGTCCCCTCGCTTAGCGCGCCTGGGTGATGACGTCCACCAGGGCCGGGGCGCCCGACTTGACCACCTCCAGCGCCCGCTTGAGGGCTGGCCCGACCTCGGACGGGTCTTCGATCGGCCCCTCGCTGTGGATGCTGAAGCTGCGCGCCAGGGTGGCGAAGTTGACCGCCGGATTGGCAATGTGGGTCCCGATGCCCTTGTTCGCCACCGGGCGGCCGCGCAGCTCGGCCATCTGGGAGCCGTGCTCCTCGGAGTTGAAGTAGGAGCGGTTGTTGTGCATGACGATCAGCAGCGGCAGACTCTGGCTGGCCGCCGTCCAGATGGCCGAGGCACAGTAGAGCATGTCGCCGTCGGCCTGCCAGTCGACGACGACCCGCCCCGTGCCCTTGTGCGCCAGGGCCACGCCGATGGCGCCGCCGATGCCGTAGCCGAGGCCCGAGCCGCCCGAGCCGCTGGCGTACTGGTAGGACTGGGTGAAGTTCCAGAGCCGCTGCGGCCACGGGTTGAAGCTGTGGTAGCCGAGCACCCAGTCCTCCTGCTCGAGCGTCCGCCCGATCTGGGCGGTGAGGTAGGCCACCGAGACCGGCTGCCTGGTGGCCTCGCGCTCGACCTGGGTCCACCAGGCGACCTGCAGCTCGGCGTGGCGCGCGGCGATCCGCGCCCGCCGGGCATCGCGCGCCTCGGTCGACTTGCCCGCCAGCCGCTCGCGCACCGCCTCCACCAGGGCCGGCACCGCCAGTGAGGTGTCGGCCAGGATGGAGAGCTGGGTGGGGTAGAGCGACTGGAAGTCGTGGGCCCAGCTCCGCACCGCCAGGTCGGCCAGCCCGATCTCGACGATCCTGGCATCCGGGCGCTTGATCGACTTCGGAGTGCGCTGGCCGCGTTCCAGGATGCTCAACGGCCCCTGGAGGTCCCAGGCATCCAGTGCCAGGATGAGGTCGGCGTTCCGGAACTGCGCCTTATCGTCGCCGGTCAGGTTCAGGGGGTGATTGCTGGGGAAGTTGAAGCGGTCATTGGTGGAGAGGACCACCGCCCCCAGCAACTCGGCCAGTTCCACCAGGGCCGGCACCGTCTCCGGATGGCGGCCCATCTTGTCGGCGAAGATGAGCGGCTGCTCGGCCTCGACCAGCCACTCGGCTGCCCGTTCCAGCGCTGCCACGTCGGCCGCGGGCCGGGTGGTCTGCACGTACTCGCTCACGTCCGGGATGAGCGGCGGCTCGCCCACGCGCTGCTCCTGGATATCGGCATCGAAACAGACGTACACCGGCCCCCGGGGCTCGGCCATCATCAGCCGGTAGGCTCGCAGCAAGCTCTCTGGCACCGACGCCAGCGTGGCCGGCTGGTCGTCGAACTTCACGTAGTCGCGCACCAGGTTGCCCTGCACCAGCGCGGTGTGGATCCAGTCGATCCACGGCCGCCGATGGGTCATGTCCATCGGACCGGTCGCGCCCAGCACCAGCACAGGCACGCGGTCGCACCAGGCGTTGAAGATGGCCATGCTGGCGTGCTGGAGGCCAACAATGTTGTGGGCGATCGCCACAGCGGGCTTGCCGGTGGCTTTGGCGTAGCCGTGGGCGATGGCGACCGAGGTCTCCTCATGGGTACACTCGACCACCTTCAGGCGGGACGTATCGCCGAAGTTGACCAGCGAGTCGTGGATGCCGCGGAAGGTGGCGCCCGGGTTGAAGATGGCGTACTCGATGTCCAGAGCGCGCAGCAGCTCGACGATGTAGTCCGAGCCGAACTCTGCCTGGGACCGCCTGGGCCCGGCCGGGGCAGGGCGTGAGGGGAGCGTTTGGGCCATAGGTGCCTCCTGGTTTACTCCTCAGGGGAGAGATCGCAGCCCGCGTGTAGCCATGCAGTCTTGCACATTGGGCGCGTCCTGGCAAGCGGGGGAACGCGGTGGTAGGGCTATTCAGTTGTCCGCACCTGCCGCCCTGAAGGGCGGGCCTGGGCGTTAGGCC
>JACQUR010000040.1 GCA_016210245.1 Chloroflexota bacterium | reverse complement strand
GCCCCCTACGGCTCAGCGACCGCCGGCACTGAAACTGGTCACACCCGGCAGCGGTCAGCCGTCAGTGGCCAGTAGTCGGTACAATGCCCACTGACGGCTGGGCACTGGCCGCTGACGACTAACCCTCACTATCGGAGGCACCCGCGTGGCCATGCGCCTTCAGCGTAACCTGTGCGTCACCATCGCCGGGCCCACCATGGCCGAGGCGCTGGCAACTCTCGCCGCGGCCGCGGGGCGGGCCGACATGGTCGAGCTGCGGCTCGACCTCATCCAGGGCTACGACTTGGAGCGCTTGCTGGCAGCTCGTCCGTGTGCGGCCATCGCCACACTCCGCCCACGGCGGCAGGGTGGCGCCTATGTGGGCGACGAAGCCACGCGCCTGGAGGCGCTTGGGCGCGCCGCTCGACTGGGCGCGGAGTGGGTCGATGTCGAGCTGGATGCCGCCGTGTCCCTCGGCCGCCTCGACCCGGCCAGGAGGATCGTCTCCCACCACGACTTCGTCGCCGTTCCCCCCCAGCCGGACCTGCTGATGGCCGCACTCTGGCGGGCGGGGGCCGACGCGGCCAAACTGGCAGCCATGGTCCACGCGCCGGCCGAGCTCGCCCCGCTGGCGCGGCTGCTGGCCGAGGCGCCCGGCCCATCGATCGTGCTGGGCATGGGGCCGGCGGGCGTCGCCAGCCGCCTGCTGTGCCTGCGCTCCGACGCCTGCCTGCTCACCTACCTGGCGGCCGGGCCAGGGCGCGGGACCGCGCCAGGACAGCTCGCCCTCGATGACGCGGAAGAGGTGTACCGAGCGCGCGCGATCGGCCCGGCCACCAGATTCGTCGGCTACCTGGGAGGCGCCGAGGAGCGGGAGGCGCTCCGGGCGGCCAACGCCGAGCTGGCCCGGGTGGGTCTGGACGCGGTGTGCGTGCCGCTGGGTGCGGCGGATGCCCAGCAGGGGCTGGAGGCGCTGGTGCGCCTGGCCCTGGATGGTGGCCTGGTGCCCCCCGCCCTGGAGGCCGCAGTCGCCGGCCTGGTGCCCGAGCGCACGCCCGAGGCCACCTGGAGCCAGGAGGTGAACGCCCTCCTCCCGCGCGAGGAACACCTCGTCGGCGCCTGGGCGCCCGACCTGGCCGGGCAGGTCCGCTTGCTCGCGGCGGAACTGCGGCAGCCCCGTTGAGCGTTCACCGTCGAAAGGGGCGCTCGCGCCCCTTTCGACGGTGAACGCTCAACGGTAGACCTGGTTTAGAGCCAGGTCGGGGCCGCGACGGAGAGGCCGGGCACCCGCTGGAAGTCCCGCGTGTTCTCGGTGAGCACCCCCCAGCCGTGGGTGAGGGCGGTGGCGGCGATCTGGGCGTCGTGGATGCCGATCAGTTGGCCCTGGGCCGCCAGCTCCGACCAGATTCGTCCGTAGGTGCGCGCCACTGGCAGGTCGAAGGGCAGGACGGGGACCGCCTCCAGGATGGTGTCGAGGAAGCTCTCGCGCCGAAGGCGTCGAGCCGCCGAGTCGGCTCGATACACGCCGAGCAGCAGCTCCGACACCGTGACCGCGGCCAGGGCGATCTTCTCATCGCCCTTCTCCAGACTGGGCCGAAGGTGCGACAGGCCAAGGTTCCGTCGCTCCAGGGTGATCAGAACTGAACTGTCGACTATCTTAGCCATTCGGGCACCTCCAGCTTCGGAATGCTGGCCCGGATGGCCTCCAGATCATCGCCGAACCCCTCGGGGATCTTCAGATCGCCCAGCTTCTCGACCACCTCGTTGAGCGTCACGCCCCGCACCGGCCCCACCGGCTCCAGGCGGGCTACCGCCTTGCCACCCCGCTCGATGATGAAGCGCTCGCCCTGGTAGGCCACCCGGTTGAGCACCTCCGACATCTGGCGGTCGAACTCCGAGACCGTTATCCTGGTAGCCATGGCGCATCTCCCATTTTGTGATAAGCACAGTATAATCACAAAATGTGAGAGGGTCAAGGGCAGACGAAGGTCCGCACCGGTGCGGCTCGCGCTGAGGCCCCCGGTGCTCTCTTAGCCGTGAAGTGAGGGGAGCTATCCGAGCCACGACCGTGAGACGCTTGGTGCAGATTACTGGATGCGGTACGCGCCTTGCTACGTCGTCAGCGATCAGTCCTTCTGACAGCCGACTACGGGCGGCTGAGGGCTGACAACCGACAACCGGCGGCTTGCACATGGCACCGAGACGCACTCTACTGCTGGCCCTGGTGGCCCTGCTCCTGGCCGTGCCGGCCCTGGTGCTGGGGAGCGCGCTGCGCCCCGCCGTCGAAGACCGCTCCGCTGCCAGCCCCGGGGGTGGCCAGGCGGGCGGGAGCGAAGGCATCGGCCCGCTGGGCGGCCTCCTGGTCGCCCAGCGCCCGACCGTGCGCCTGGGCGCGGACACCGTGGTCCAATCGGGCCAGCTCACCCTCTCCGCCCGGGGCTTCGCGCCCGGCGAGCCGCTCGTGGTGGAGGCGGTGCTGGCCGAGGAAGGCAAGCAGGTGGAGCTGCACCGCCCCACAGCCGGGGCGGATGGCAGCCTGGAGGAGCTGGCGGTCAGCGTGCCGGAGGCGGTGACCTCGGGCCAGCGCACGATCCGGGTGACCGGACAGCAGAGCGGCCAGGTGGGCGAGGCCACGGTCTACGTCCGAGCGGCCCGGCCGTGGCTGGTGCTGGGCGCGGAGACCCTGCGCCCCACCGACAGACTGGGCTTCGTCGCGGGAGGGTTCGAGCCCCACGAGCAAGTGCGCGTGGCCTTTGGGCAGCCGGAGGCCCCGGCCACGTTCGAGCTGTCGGCCGATCGGGCGGGCAATACGGTGTGGACCGAAACCCCCTTGCCCAGCGTCCAGGCGGGCGCGTACCAGCTCGTGCTCATCGGCGCCCAGAGCGGAGTGCGCCTCGACCGCACCGTGCAGGTCGAGCCGCTCAAGCCGGTGCTCGAGCTGAGCCCCTGGTACGGCCCGCCGGGCGGCCACCTGGAGCTGAACGGGCAGGGCTTCCTGCCCCGCGAGACGGTTTCGGTGGCCTACGACGAGGCGCAGGTGGGCGAGTTCGAGGCCGACGAGTACGGGAACACCTGGGGACTCCGGGTGCCCGACATCCCGTACGACGCCACCCATACGCTGGTAGTGACCCTCAAGGGCGCCACCAGCGGCGCGGCGGCGAGCGCCGAGTTCAAGGTGGCGGACCCACACCCCTGGGCAGAGTTGAGCACCTATGCCGGCCCACCCGGGGCCGCGGTCTACGTGAGCGGCGGCGGCTGGGCAGCGCGGGAGCGCGTGACGCTGCACCTGGGCGAGGATGCCTCGCCCGCGGTCGGCAGCGGAACCACGGACGAGTACGGCTATCTCCGCTTCGCCGGGCCGGCGCCCATCCCGCCCAGCGCTGACGGCATCGTGCAGATCGTGGCCGTGGGCGAGCGCAGCGGCGCCCAGACGAGCGCGAAGTTCACCGTGGTGCGGCCCTACATCCCCGGCGCGGTCCCTGGCGGGCAGCCCCAGAGCCCACGCCCAACGCTGCCGGTGCCTACCCCAGTGCCAACCGTCAGCCCGCGCTAATCAGGGCCGCTCCAGTCCGCGCATTCCCTGCCCAGCGGGCACCCGCCCTCACCCCAACCCTCTCCCAGGGGGAGAGGGAGCAGGACTCCCTCTGGAAGCAAGGCTCCCTCTCCCCCTGGGAGAGGGTTGGGGTGAGGGCACCACCCTTCCCGCTCTTCGGCCTATCCGCTATAATCGCCCCGGCGTGTTCCCGACTCGCCTGGCGTACGTGGATGGTGTAAGGAGGATCGGGCGTGCTCACGTCCAACACCCTCGGGGAGAAGATCGCCTTTGTCTTCCCTGGACAGGGATCCCAGCATGTCGGGATGGGGAAGATCCTCTACGAAACCTCGCAGGCTGCTCGGCGGGTGTTTCACCAGGCCGACGAAACCCTGGGCTTCGCCCTCTCGAAGCTGTGTTTCGAGGGGCCGGAGGAGGAGCTGCACGATACGATCAACACCCAGCCGGCCGTCCTGACCGTGAGCGTGGCCTATCTCGCCGCGCTCCGCGAGCGCGCCCAGGCGCTGGGGAAGAGCCTCGAGCCGATCTTCGTGGCCGGCCACAGCCTGGGCGAGTACACCGCCCTCGTTGCCGCCGGCGCGCTCGACTTCCGCGATGCCCTCAAGCTCGTGCGCGAGCGCGGGCGGTTGATGAAGGAGAGCGGCGAGTATACCCCGGGCGGGATGGCGGCCATTGTCGGCCTGGACGAGACAGCGCTCACGAAGATCTGCGAGGAGGTGGCTTCCCTGGGAGTGGCCAGCGTCGCCAACGCCAATTCGCCCGAGCAGATCGTGATCTCCGGCGAGCGGGCGCCGTTGGACGCGGCCATCGAGCTAGCCAGGGCGCGCGGCGCACGAGTGGTGGTGCCGCTCCGCGTCTCCATCGCCGCCCACTCACCGCTCATGCAGCAGGCGGCTGCGCACCTGGCCGAGGTGCTCGACCGCGTCCACTTCAGCGAGCCGCAGATCCCCGTAGTGGCCAACGTGGCCGGCCAACTGCTCACCTCGGCGGAAGAAGTCCGCAAGGAGCTGGCGGTCCAGATCTGCCAGCGGGTGGAGTGGACGCGCTCGGTCCGCGAGATGATCGCGGGTGGGGTGGACACGTTCATCGAGATCGGGCCCGGGCAGGTGCTCTCGCGCCTGATTCGTCGCACCAGCAGCGACGTGCGGGTCGTCAACCTGACCGACCGTGAGATCGTCGCCCGGTGATCGCTAGCGCACCACGTCGGGTCGTCGTCACGGGCATTGGCGCGGTCACGCCGCTGGGCAACAGCATGGCGGCGACGTGGCAGGGGCTGCTGGCCGGACGCTCCGGCATCGGGCCCATCACCCAGTTCGACACCAGCGGGTTTGCGGTCCGCTTCGCGGGCGAGGTCAAGGACTTCGATCCCCGCGGCGCCATCAACCCCAAGGAGCTGCGGCACCTGGACCGCAGCACCCAGTTTGCCCTGGTGGCGGCACGCGAGGCGATCGCCGAGGCCGGGCTGGAGATCACCGCCGAGAACGCCGAGCGGGTCGGGGTGGTGCTGGGCACCGGGGCGGGCGGCATCCGCCTGCTGCTCAACCAGCAGCGCGTGCTCGACGAGCGCGGGCCCGATCGCGTGAGCCCCATGTTCCTCCCCTACTTCCTGCCAGACGCCGCCTCGGGCGTGCTGGCCATCACCCTCGGGGCTCAGGGACCCAACATGGCCATCGCCTCCGCCTGCTCCACCGGCGGGCATGCCGTGGGCGAGGCCTTCGAGACGATCCGCCGCGGCGATGCCGACGTCGTGATCGCGGGCTCGACCGAGGCCGGCATCCTGCCGGTGATCTTCGCCGGCTTCATCAACATGCGCGCCCTGTCCACGCGGAACGAGGAGCCCGAGGCGGCCAGCCGGCCGTTCGATCGGACGCGGGATGGGTTCGTGATCGCCGAGGGCGCCGCGGTCATGGTGCTGGAGGAGCTGTCCTGCGCCCGAGCTCGCGGCGCACCGATCGCGGCAGAGGTGCTGGGCTATGGCAGCGGGAACGACGCCTTCCACATGGTTGCGCCCAGGGACTGGGGGGCTGGCGCCGCGAAGGTGGTCCGGGCCGCCCTGCGCAAGGCCGGGATCGCGCCCGAGCAGGTCGACTACATCAACGCCCACGGGACCAGCACGCCGCTGAACGACAAGTACGAAACCCAGGCGATCAAGGCCGTCTTTGGCGACCACGCCCGCAAGCTGGTGGTCAGTTCCACCAAGTCGATGCTCGGCCACATGTTTGGCGCCGCCGGGGCGGTCGAGGCGGCGGCCTGCGTCCGGGCCATCCAGGAGTGCTGCATCCCGCCGACCATCAACTACCGCTATCCAGACCCGGAGTGCGACCTCGACTACGCGCCCAACGAGGCCCGCGCGCGCCCGGTCCGGGTGGCCATCTCCAACAGCTTCGGCCTGGGCGGCCACAACTCGTGCCTGGTGTTTGGAGCGGTTGACAGTCGACAGTCGACAGTCGACAGTTAACAGTCGACAGCCGGGGGTGAAGGTCCAACAAGAGAGACAGCCTCGCTCGCCTGGCAAGTCCTAGCTGTCGACTGTCGACTATCAACTGTCAACTTCGTAGGGGCACTGCATGTACGGCCACCGCGTCGTAGTTACCGGCCTCGGCACGCTCAACCCCATCGGCCGCTCGGTCGACGAGTACTGGCGCAACCTGCTGGCGGGCACCTCGGGCATCGGGCCGATCACCCAGTTCGACGCCTCGGGCCTGCCCGTGCGGATCGCGGCCGAGGTCAAGGGCTTCAGGCCCGAGGACTACATGGACCGCAAGGCTGCGCGGCGGATGAGTCGCTTCGCCCAGCTCTCGGTCGCGGTAGCCCGCCAGGCGCTGGAGGATGCGCGGCTCGTGGTAGACGAGCACAACGCCTACGACGTGGGGGCGATCATCGCCACCGGCGGCGGCGGCGTGGGCGAGTGCTGCACCGAAACCGAGGTGCTGCTGACCCGCGGCCCGGACCGGGTGAATCCCCTGTTCGTCCCAGCCATGATCGCCAACATGGCCTCCTGCCAGGTCTCCATTCAGTTCGGCCTCAAGGGACCGGTGGCGACCAACATCGCCGCCTGCGCGGCCGGCATCTACAGCTTCTTCGAGGCGCTGCACTTCCTGCGGCGGGGCGATGCCCAGGCCATCGTCACCGGCGGCACCGAGTCGGCCATCCTGCCGCTCTCGTTCATCTCGCTGGGCCGCATCGGCGCGCTCTCCAAGCGCAACGACGAGCCCCAGAAGGCCAGCCGCCCCTTCGACAAGGACCGCGACGGGTTCGTCTTCGGCGAGGGGGCGGGCATGATGGTCCTGGAGACGCTCGAGCACGCCCGGCGGCGGGGCGCGCGCATCTACGCCGAACTGGTCGGGGCGAGCATTACGGCCGACGCCTACCACGTCAGCGCCCCAGAGCCGAGTGGCGCCAGCGCGGCCCGCGCCATGAGCAAGGCGCTGGCCGATGCCGAGCTGCAGCCGGCCGAGATCGAGTACCTGTGCGCCCACGGCACCGGCACGCTGCTGAACGACGCGACCGAGACCCGGGCGATCAAGCTGGCGCTGGGCGAGCACGCCTACCGTGTGCCCATCAGCTCCCCCAAGTCGATGATCGGCCACCTGCTCGGGGCAGCCGGCGCCATGTCGGCCCTCACCTCTGTGCTGGCGATCTGCCACCACACCATCCCGCCCACGGCCAACCTGGACACCCCCGACCCGGAGTGCAACCTGGACTACGTCCCCTGGAAGCCGCGCGAGCAGGCCGTGCGCATCGCCATGGCCAATGGCTTCGGCTTCGGCGGGCAGAACTCGGTCATCGTGTTCAAGGAGTTCCGGGACTCGTAGCGCCGCGGGAGTCGTTGACCGTTGACAGTCGACTGTCGACTGTCGACCGTCAACGGTCAACGGTCAACGGGAGGCAACTCGCATGGCGATCCAGCGAAGCTACAGCGAGGCGCGGGCTCACCTGGCCGAACTGATGGACAAGGTCGAGGCGGACCGCGAGGCCATCATCATCACCCGCCACGGGAAGCCCTCCACGGTCCTGCTCTCGGCAGAGGAGTGGGAGAGCATGGAGGCGACCCTCCACCTCCTGCGCTCGCCCCGCAACGCCGCCCGCCTGTTTGAAGCGATGGCCCAGATCGAGCGCGGCGAGGGGGTGGAGATGACCATGGAGGAGTTGCGTCGCCAGGTTGGGCTGGGGCAGGCACGGGGGCCTGCCCCTACGGGTGGGTAAGCGCCGGGCGATCCTGGCCCCGCTCTTCCTGGAGGACCTCAGCTTCTGGATCAGGAACGACCGGAAGGTGGCCCTGCGGCTCACAAAGCTCATGGACGCCGTGCTGCGGGACCCCTTCGCGGGGGAAGGTAAGCCCGAGCCACTGGAGCGTCTCGGCCCGAACCACTGGTCCCGCCGCATTACCGAGGCGCATCGCCTGGTCTACGAGGTCTCAGACGACGAGGTCCGCTTCCTGCAGGGTCGCTATCACTACTGATGGCTCGGCCTGGACAGGTTCAAGCCCTCTGGCCCGGAGGCGCCCGACCCAATCGAGCGAGCCTTCACACTCTACCCTGATGTGATAGAGTGTGAACCGTGGAGGAACGGCCATAGAATCGGCCACGGTGGAGGCGCTGCGGCGGGTCGGCATCGACGTGAGCCCTGAGGAGTTGGACCGACGGATCGCGCAGGCGCTGCTGGAGGTCGTACCCCCTCATGCAGTCGGTGACCTGGGCGCGGAGTTCAGTTCCGCCGAGCGGGCCGTGCTGGAGGCTGGCGGGGTGGACCTCAGCCCGCTTCGTCCGGGAGAAGACGAGTCAGTCCTCCGCACAGCCACCGGCTACGCGGCGCTCCTGGCCTCGTCGCTGACGGTACGGGAAGCTGCCCGGCGGCTGGGCGTCGATGGCAGCCGCGTCCGCCAGCGCCTGAGCGCCCGGCAGATGTACGGTATCCGGCGGCCCACCGGGTGGTTGCTGCCGATCTTCCAGTTCGACGAGGATCGGCTGGTGCCGGGCATCGAGCGGGTCCTGCCGCGCCTCAATCCGCGCCTGCACCCGCTCGCCGTGCTCGGCTGGTTCACGCGCCCGCACCCCGACCTGCACCGCCCCGGCGATCCCGAAGAAACGCCGATTGCGCCGCTCGAGTGGCTCCGGTCGGGTGGGACCCCAGAGGTTGCGGCTGAGCTAGCGGGCGACGCCGCCGGGTACGTCTGAAGGTGGCCCGGCTGCTGCCTCCGCCGCCCGCTGCGACGCTCGCCGAGCTTCCGCCTGCGTGGAGGGTGGTCGGGCCAGGAACGCTCCTCTTTCGGCTGTACTTTCGAGGCGGCAACCATCCGACGACCTGGAATACCTTCCGGGCCTACGGCCCGACAGGCGCCCGCTTCGACCACCACACGTACCCCAGGCGGGTGCAAGAACGCCGCACCTCCTACGCGGCCCTGTCGCTCCGGACGTGCATTGCCGAGGTCTTCCAACAGACCGGGGTGATCGACATGACGACGAACGAGCCCGCTGTCGCCGGCTTCCACACCGCGGCTGCGCCCCAGTTGCTCGACCTGAGCGGCCACTGGCCGACGGCAGCGGGCGCCTCGATGGCGATCAACACCGGGGCACACGCTCGCGCCCGCGCGTGGTCGCGCACGCTCCACGCGGCCTACCCGACAGCTCAGGGCCTCTGGTACTGCTCGTCCATGGATGCCAATGCCGCTTGCCTCGCGCTCTACGAGCGCGCAGAGGCGGCGCTGCCGCCAACCCCCGCTGCCCACTTCGTGCTCGGCGACCCACGCCTGCGAGCGCCGCTCATCCGCTACGCCACAGTCCTCAACTACCGCCTGGCGCTCCAGCGTAGCTCCTTCTCGTGACGGCATCGAATGGCGCGCGACGTACCGGTTCGATGGCGATAGCATGGTCGTTGTGGAGAACGCTAGCCGGTCGAGATCGATCGCCGGATACCCGATCGACGAGATCCGTCGGGCTGTTCGGGGAACGCGACCGTAGCGTTCAGGGATTCCGCTCGGCCAACCGAGTCGTGACGCGCGGGATCTTGCAAGATAGTCGTATCATGGCCTGGAGCGGGTAGTCCCGGGAGTGGTAGGTGTCGGAGCCGGCACCGGAGCTGCCGGCGGGGCGGGGCAGGCCGTCGTGGCCGGCAGCGCCGCCACCATGCGCAGCGTGCAGAGGGCATCCAGGCTCGTGACGGTGCCATTGCCGTTCACGTCGGCGTGCTGGTAGGTGAAGCCGCTGGCCAGGGCCCCGCTCTGGCCGTCCGGGTTGGCCACCACCACGTCCACGGTCGAGGCCAGCATCGCGGCCGGGCAACTGGTGGTGGCGGGCAGGCTGGCCACAGCGCGCAGGATGCACAGGGCATCCAGGCTGGTCACGCTGCCGTTGCCGTTCACGTCGCCCACCGTGCGGCTGTGAGCCGGCGTGCGGGCGGTGAGGCTGGTCGGGCTGCCGACACTGACCTCGCTTAGGGCTCGTCAAGAAACAACTTCCCGCGCCAGCAGGTCGGGTCAGCTTTGGCGACCGCACTACCGATCGCTGCACAGACATCTTGACCTCGTTGCGAGCGCAGAAGCGTGGCACGGGGGCTTGTCTCCTGCCCCG
>JACQUR010000227.1 GCA_016210245.1 Chloroflexota bacterium | reverse complement strand
GGGCCTGTCCTACGCGGTGGACGGCGCGGGGAACGTCGAGGTCTTCCACACCGACGGGCTGGGCTCGGTGCGAGCGGTCACCAACGCTGCCGCGAGTGTGACTCAGACCTACCTGACCGACGCGTTCGGGGCCATGAGGCTGACCCAGGGTAGCAGCGGGCAACCGTTCGACTTCACGGGGGAGCAGCGGGACGGGGAGACAGGATTCGTCTACCTGCGGGCGCGGGTGTATGACCCGCAGGTGGGGCGGTTCTTGCAGCGGGATACGGTGGCGCAGAGCGGACCGGGCAGCCAGGGGCTCAACCGCTACAGCTACGCGGCGAACAACCCCGTCAATTCGACGGACCCAAGCGGCCACTGCCTCGGCCTTGACCGCAGGCTGTTCTCCTACTGCCTTGTGGCGGTGAGGGCGCTCACCGGCGTCGGCTCCGCCCTCGTGGCCTCGTTCGGAGGCCCGGCTGCACCGGCGCCCATGCCCGGCGGAACTGACAAGGCATTGAGCCAGGCAACCGCCGCGACCGTCTATCGCGTTCAAGGGGGCGTGTTGCCAAACGCGAGTAAGATCCGTTTCGTGCTGGATGAGGCAAAGCAAAACGTATCGATCGCTGGCGACGACATGCTTTTCATCAACATCAACCAGGAAGCAAGAGCGATGGAGTTCCTGGCCAAGTGGAGTGAAACTGCGTACCTTGTTCGCTTCTAGATCGACGCACGCTTCCTTGAGAAGCTGCGCACCACGGCCGTGCCTCAGCGGTTGGCGCATGAGTTTCCTGATCGTCCTCAGATTGTTGATCCGACGAAAGCACCCGACCAGTATGGCATACCAGCAAGCATGTTCGGTGAGCTTCTCGAGAGCATAATACGTGGAACAGCGGAGGTCATGGTGCCGTGAGAGATCCGGCGGAGTTGGAGAGGCTAGCCAGGAACATGAACGGGGAACTTCCGCCCGCCAAGGGTGGCTTCACCGTCAGGGTCACCGTGACCTCTCGCGGAGATCCGTCCCTCAGTCTAGGCCGAGTGCGCGAAGTGTTGAGCGCGGTGAGCAGGCAGGACTCGGACGCTTGGCCCACGGTGCAGGAGTGGCTTCGGTTGCTCCCAGCGTGGTTCACTGAGCCCTTCAGGAGCCGAACTCTCGCAGACGTCATCGTGGACGAGAACCTGTGGACGTTTGGGTCGTGGACAGATGCCATGCGTTGGCGAGGCTGGTGGTGGTGGAGCGCGCGTCTGGCCACGACTGGCTGGGATACCCTTTTGCTCGCCTACGAGCTGCCCTACAGTGTGGGCCCGTTGGAGTACCTTATTCGCGCCAGCGGCGCCTCGGTCGCCGAGATCGAGGAGTCCTGAGGGCTTTGGAGGCAGTGCCAGTACTTCCCAGTTTTGGGATGACGAGTTAACGACGAAGGGCATTGGTGCCATACTTCCGTTGCCAATCTCCCATGCCAGGAGCGGAAGTCATGGCCCAACGCCCTTCGGAATCGGATGGTAGCAACGCGGTGACGGCCGAGCAAGTGCGCGTGCTGACGGTCGAAGTGCTGACCAAGGGCCTGCCCTTGGGAGTGCAGGGGTATCGGTAGCGCGACGCTGACCTGTACCACGTGCTGGTCGCGGCCGCCGCGCAGGAACGCAGCCTCGAGCGCGTCGGCCAGCACCTGGTCCAGGCCCCAAGCGCCAACCTCGTCCGCCAGTACCTGCTCGAGCGCCTCTTCGAGCGGGAGGAGCTGGACGCGCTCGAAGCCCGCTGCAACGCCTTGCTGGTCAGCCACCTGCCGCCCGGGCTGACCGGGCGCCCGCTCTGGCTGGCGATCGACCTGACCCTGCTGCCCTCCTACGGCACGCAGGGGCTGGAGCCAGACCAACTCCGCCGGGGGGAGGCCAAGGCGGGCACCACCCGCTTCCACTGCTACGCCACCGCCTCGGTCCTGCACGCCGGGCGGCGGGTCACCCTGGCGCTGACCTTCGTCCACGCCGACGAGGCGCTGCTGGACGTGCTCCTCGACCTGCTGGGATGCCTGAAGCGGCTCGGGGTGCGCATCAACCGGCTGTTCCTGGACCGGGAGTTCACCTCGGTGGCCATTCTGTGCCACCTCGCCGAGCAGCCGTTCACCCCGATCGTGGCTCTGCCCAAGCGGGGCGAGCGGCTCGAGGCGCTGCTCGTCGGCCGGGCGAGCTATCGGACGACCTACACGATGCGCAGCGCCAAGGACGGTGAGGTGACCTTCCCGTTGTACATCGCCTGCCGCTACGCAGCAGGGCGGCGCGGCCGGCACGGGATCGACTACCTCCCCTTCGCCGTGGTCGGCCAGCCGGGGTGCCGGCTCAGCGTGCGCCAGG
This sequence comes from Chloroflexota bacterium, assembly GCA_016210245.1. Taxonomy (GTDB): domain Bacteria; phylum Chloroflexota; class UBA6077; order UBA6077; family JACQUR01; genus JACQUR01. Next base: position 4,920 of record JACQUR010000227.1, on the reverse strand, counting down.
TGGCCCGCGAGTATCGGCGTTGGTTCGGGATCGAAACCAGCTACCGCCAAATGAACGCGGTCCGGGCGCTGACCACCTCCCGGGACCCGGCGCTGCGCTTGCTGCTGGTGACGATCGCCTTGTTGCTCGTCAACCTCTGGGTCTGGCTGAAGGCCCACCTGGTGACCAGCACGCCCAGCCGGGCCCGGACCGCTGCCCGCGCCTGGCTGGAGCAGGCCCTCCGCCTCGACCGCTTGTGCGACCTGCTCCTCCTAGCCATCAAGGCGGGCTATCAGGTCCACCCCGCGCTTCATTACCCGTTCCCTTTCGCCACACCGCTGAAATTGTAAAGTACTGAAGTCTGACTTGCTGGACCAGGCTGCCCGGCAGCTACGAGTTGCAGGTGACTTCCGGATTCGTTGGCATGTGGCGGAAGAAAAAGCGGCCGAAGCGATTAGTGACCTACTGGCGAGAAACGGCTACCAGGCCATCGAAGTAGTACATACGCCACCGGTGTCTCCATGACCATTGAGAGCTACTATCTGGGCGCATACTGGGGCAACCGGGAAGAATCTGCAGCCGAGTGTGGTAGGAGAACAGCCGTCCTCCTGCGAAGCCTGTCGGGGTGCGATGCCGTATTCGCTTGCTGGTTCGAGAGAGGAGTATCGCCGCCAGACGCACTCAACCGCCCGGTAGTACCGGACCCCGATGCCCTTCGAACGTTATTCGAGCGCGGCGCGAACCGTCAGGATGAGAAGCGCTCGGCGATGCAGGAGCTCGGGTTTCGTATCAGTCTTTGGAACGGCCGTCGTGGTGACGAGTCTGCTGGCCTGAGCCTGCTGTGCGGCTGCTATGGGTCGACGGCCAGGGTCTGGATTCCCAACTCATGTGTGCTGGACCTGCCCAGTCAGGGTCCTGCATCGGACCGTGTGCTGCGTGTTGGGGTTCTTGAAGCGGTGCTACAGTGCCCAGGCAGACCGCGTAACGAGGATCCTTCGCCAGTCGGGTCTGCTGAGGCGTCTGGGATAATGCCGCGAACAGATGGCCGCGAGCCATCCTGAACTCTGACGAAAGCGGCGGGTCGTGCGACCTGGGGTTTGGGTTAGTGAGTGTCGCACGTTCAATCTTGGCTTCGTGGAATGCCGGTCAGTACACTCGTCACGAACCTGGATCCACACGGGCACCGACCGGTGGGAGGTGCGCTTCCGTTGGCTGGTGGCCATGGCCCCTGGGCCTGCCCCTACGTCCCGCGTGCGCTGGGAGACGGGGCAGGCACAGGGGCCTGCCCCTACGCGAGGGCAGGCACAGGGGCCTGCCCCTACTCCAGCGCCTGCTTCAGCTTGGCCACCGTGGCGGGCGGCAGGCTGAGCATCTGCTGCACGATTTGCTGGACTTGCTCACTGGGCGTGGGGGGGGTGTGACCAGTTGCTGTCCAGGCGGTGGCCGAGCCGTAGGGGGCGACCGGGCCGTCGCCCCCTACGACCTCCACGCACACGAACTTGGCAGACCCGCGCCTCCAGGCGCGCTTGAATCTCGGGCAGCTCGGGGCTATCGTGGGCCGGGGCGCTGGTCGGCTCCAGATCCACGATCAGGTGGGGGCCGCCTGCATACACCTCCCATTATCCACCTGCTCACACCCAGAAAACCAACAGAGTCGTCCCTGCCCGCCCGTCCGCGCCGCCGGGCCACGGGCGGGCGGAGCCGCCCGCCCCACCAGTTCCTGCCCGTGCCGCTCCCCACCGATGCCCCCTCACCCGTGCAGGTCCTGCAGCAGCTCGGCCCTGGTTGCCTCGGAGAGCAGGGTCTGGTGCTGGTAGCTCGGGTGGTTGACGGCCAGAGCGACGGGCTCGGCCGCGAACCGCTGCACCTGCGCCTCGGCCAGGCGAAAGCGGACGTAGTGGACCGAGGCGGTGATCGCCTCGCGGGTGAGCTGGGCCTCGTGTGCCTCCTCGGGCGTCGCGCGCACCACCTCGACCCGCTCGCCCTGGCCGATCCGCAGCTCGACCGAGCGCTCGACGCCCACCAGCCGGGGCAGCCACTCCATCAGCTCGGCCCTGGTCCCCAGCTCGATGAACAGGGTGGCCGACAGCTCGCCCCGCTCGGGGACGAGCGGGTTGTACACGTCCAGCTCGGCCTGGATCTGGGCGTCGGCGAGCATGCGCTCTGCCCGCGCCATCTCCTGCACCTGGAAGCGCATGGTTTCGCGGTTCTCGAACACCACGGAGACGATTGGCCCCACCAGAACGCGGCGGCGCTGCTTCAGGGCGATGATGTGGGCGCGGAACGCCTCGCGCTCGCGCTCGTAGGCGCGCAGGTCGAGGATGTCGTCCAGGGTCAGCTTGGCACTCATGGCTGTGGCTCCTCCGCAATGCCGTAGGCGCGGGCCAGCACCTGGATGGGATGGAGCGGCCGCTGGCCCGTTTCTTCAATGATCGCTCCGTTGGCCAGGTGGCAGTCGCCGGCCACGACCGCGCTGTGCGCTTTCTCGATGGCCGCCTTGAGGGGTTGGGCCACCTTGCGGGCCAGGGCGTAGTTCCTGGCGCGCAAGCCCCAGGTGCCGTCGATGCCGGCGCACTTGTCGACCACGACGACCTTCGCCCCGGTGAGCTTGAGCAGGTCGCGGCTCTTGAAGCCGATGTTCTGGGCGCGGAGGTGGCAGGGGGCGTGCCAGGTGATCGTCTCGGGCACCGGGCCGCTGAACTGGAGGTCGAGCCCCTTGCCCTCCGCGCGGTGGACCCGCACCAGGTACTCGGCTACGTCGTAGGTGTGGGCGCCCACCAGCTTTGCGTCCTCGCTGCCCACGTAGTCCGGGTACTCCTTCTTGAGCACGTAGCCGCAGGTGGGCTGCAGCACCACCACGTCCTTGCCCTGGCGCACCTCGGCGGCCAGCACGCGGGCGTTCTTTCTGGCCTGCTCGATGAAGGCCCTGACGTCGCCCGCGTCCAGCCAGGGCATGCCGCAGCACACGGTGCCCTCGGGCACGTCACAGGCGATGCCATTGCGCTCGTACACCTTGATCGCGTCGTGGCCGATGGCCGGGTTCTGGTACTCGACCAGGCAGGTCTGGAACACCGCCACCCTGCCATTCCGGGCCTCGAGGGCGGGGCGCGGCCGCTTCTTGAACCAGACGCTGAAGCGCTCGACGGCGTACAACGGCAGAACGCGCTGGGCGGCGATGCCCACCACCTGCTCCATGAGTCGCCTGGGGAGCGAGCCAGGCTGGCCCAGCGCCGCATTGGCCACGGGAGCCACGGCGCTGGAGAGCGCGCCCACCAGGTCGGTACGGCCGAGGAACTGGTCGGCCAGATTCCCGCCGTGGCGCTCGCGCCGGGTAGCCGCCGCGCGCAGCATCAGCCGCGGGAAGTCCAGGTTCCACTCGTGCGGGGGAACGTAGGGGCACTTCACGTAGCAGAGCTTGCACTGGTAGCACTCGTCGACCACGCGGTCCTGCTCGGCTGCCGCCATAGCCCCGACGTTGCCGTCGTGCCGGGTATCGATCATGTCGAACAGCGAGCCGAAGGACGGGCACAAGTTCCAGCACAGCCGGCATCCGTGGCACAGGTCGAAGACCCTGCCCAGTTCCCCTCGCAGGTCATCCTCGTCGTAGTAGGCCGGGTGCCTCGGGTCGTACGTCGTGGTCATTGGACTCCCATGGGCCAGCAGGTGGTGGGAGGCAGCGTCGGTTGCGGAGGCTCATCGCGGTGAGCCCCCGCAGCCACGCCCCCTCCCACCACCGCCGGGGTGGATTACCGGACGGAGGCGAGCCCCTGGGTGAAGCGCCCCGCGTGGCTCTTCTCGGCCCGGGCCAGCGTTTCGAACCACTCGGCGATCTGGTCGAAGCCCTCTTCGCGCGCGACGCGGGCGAAGCCCGGGTACATCTCGGTGTACTCGTAGGTCTCGCCTTCGATGGCCGACCGCAGATTGTCCTCGGTCGCGCCCACCGGCACGCCGGTGACGGGATCGCCCACCTCGGCCAGGAAATCGAAGTGGCCAAAGGCGTGGCCGGTCTCGCCCTCGGCCACGGAGCGGAACAGGGCGGAGACGTCGGGGTAACCCTCGACGTCGGCCTTCTGGGCAAAGTAGAGGTACCGGCGGTTCGCCTGGCTCTCCCCGGCGAAGGCGTGCTTCAAGTTCTCGTGGGTCCTGGTGCCATTCAACTCAGGCATGGGGCGCTCGCTCCTCCTTCTTCTTGTTGCACTGGTCGCAGAGGCCGCGGAAGACGACCTCCGCGCTGCGCACCGTGAACCCCTGCTGCTGTTCGGGCGGGACCTGGAGGTCGCCGTAGTTGGCGTACAGGTCGCACACCTTGCCGCACGCCACACACACCAGGTGGTGGTGCTGGCTCACGTTGGGATCGAACCGGCTGGCGCCGGTGCCCAGGTCGAGTTGCAGGATCTCGCCCAGGGCCACCAGTTCGTTGAGGATCTGGTAGACGGTCTTGAGCGAGATGGTGGGCAGCTCGGCCCGGACGGTGGCGTAGACCGACTCGGCCGTCGGGTGGACGCGGTTGCCCGCCAGCACCTGGAAGATGCGCTGGCGTTGGGGCGTCACCTTCAAGCCCCGTTGGCGGAACAGCTCGGTCAGCTCTGCGGGCGCTCTCACAAGGGTTAGTATACACCAGAAGTTGGTTTCCAACAATAGTTGTTATCAACTAGTGTCTGTGCCTCGGCAATTGGCAGGTCCACCCGCCGCCCTACAGGGCGGCGGGTGGGGCCATGAATGAGCTGCCCTGGTGGTCTGTGACTCGTCAAGTGAGAGGTGGTAACCGAGCCGCGACCGTGAGGTCCTTCGACAGGCTCAGGCCCTTCGACAGGCTCAGGATGAGCGGAGGACCCCGGGGTCCGCTCATCCTGAGCCTGTCGAAGGACCTCACGTTCGCGGCTCGGATACCACCCTACGTATTGATTGAGGAGTCACACAGCCCTAGAGCCAGCATCGACG
>JACQUR010000225.1 GCA_016210245.1 Chloroflexota bacterium | reverse complement strand
GGTCGTATCCTGCACCGCCAGCACCCGCGCCTGCCCGGCCAGCCGCGCCTTGGTGGCCCGCGCATGGGCCGCCCGGATGCCGTCCGGCACCGTGCCCTCGGGCACCGTGTCGCCCCGGTCAAAGAAGCGATAGGCCGCCTTGGTCCGCGCCGGGCTGCCGCAGGCCTCAGGGATCGAGGCGGTGGGGCGGGCGGCCAGAGCGGTGGCCAGATCGACCAGCCGACGGGTGCGGCGAGCGTCGCCCAGCTCGGCGTGGCCCAACTCGGCCTCAAACCAGGCCCGATCAGCCAGGGCAGCGGGCAGCTCGCTGGGCAGCTCTGCGTCCAGCCCGAGTACCCCCTCGGCGGGCAGCCATTCGTTCAGCACAGGTTCCCTTTCCAGTTACTCAAAACTGCCCCTACTGTGCCACAGAAGATGTGGGTAATGCATAGCCCTACCAGGGGAGGGGAGCCAGTCCCGCGCCCACTCCCCCTTCCCTGGCAGGGAAGGGGGCGGGGGGGGTTAGGTCCGGCCCTCCAACCCGTTACAGGTTGGTTAACGTGCATATGAAAGAAGTACTAATGGACTATTGTCACGACCGTGTTTGCCACCTACACTGAGCCCGGATGGAGTGCCTGCAAGGCAGGTGTTCTGGCGAGCGCTATGCGGACGTTTCTGGGCGGAGAAGTGAGGGGCTGGAGCGAGGCGAGGTCGCCTGTGCGCTTCGCTGAAACGACCTCGCCCCGAGTCGACTGTCGACTCGGTGGAACCAGCCCCGAAACTGCCCGTCCTTTTCGTGGCCGGCGGCACGTTAAGTCAAGGGGGCGTGTACCCCTGCAAATGCAGGGGGAGAAAACCGTGCCGGCGGGTGATGACAGTAGACGCTAAGACGGCTACACTTCCGATGAGAAGGTTACCGGTTGTGAGTCGTTCTCGATGCGGGTATTTCTGGCCTGCGAGCCACCGTTGCTGCGCGAGGTGCTGGCCATGGCCCTGAGCCAGGTGCCGGAGGTCGAGCTGGTGGACGAGGCCGGCGTCCACGTAGACGTGGTGCTAGCCAGCCTGCCCGCATCGAATGGTGGCTGGCCCGCCAACCTCCCGCTCACGCTGCCGCCCCAGGCACGATGGGTGCAACTCGACCCGAGCGCGAACGTGCTGCGGGTGCAGCAGGGCCAGGGCGGCCCGGCAGGCGGCGAGTTGCTGGCCGGCAACCTCACAACTCTGATGGAGGTGGTACAGCGCTGGGCGAGCGGCCTCGGGCTGCCGACAGCGCAGACAGGCTGACGGAAACGACGAGCGCGGCTTCGACCAGGGAAGTTGGAAGCTGGCTCTGGCGATCCCACCGGTAGTGGTCCCTTGAGACACCGGGCGACTCATCGCCCAAACCTTGAAGACTTGAAGACTGAGGGAGGAGCAGACCTATGAACGGAATCGCGGCCCGAGTGGCCGACTTGGCCAATCCGCGCGCCCTGCTGGCCCTGGCGCTCGTCGCGGGCGTCCTGGCCATGCAGGCTGGGGGCGGGACGTTGGCGTTCTTCACCAGCAGCGCAGCCAATACCGGTAACCAGTTCACATCCGGTACCCTGACCGTTTCTTCCACCCTGGCCTCTGGAACTGGACCCGGCAGTACCATGATCTGGACTACGAGCCAGGGTGCCGGCACCACGGCCAACACGGACTGTGCCAAGACGACCACCACCGGGAGTCTGATCGCGGCTGAGCCGTTCGCCCCAGGAACCTACTGCGTGGGCAAGTTGACGATTCAGAACACGGGCAGCCTGGACGGGGACCTGCGGCTGCGGCTTGTCCGTACGGCGGGATCGACTTCGGCCCCGGATCAGGATCTCAACAATCTAATGCAGATCAGCCTGGCCGAGCTCGCCAACGGCACCGTGTCCTGCAATACCACCGCGTGGACCCTGAGCAGTGGTCAGTTCTCTTCCACGGCGCCGACGGACTACACCTTCGTCACCAACGCCGGCAACACCGCCATCCGCAACACCGCGATGAGCGCTATCACTGCAACGGACACCTTCACCGCAGCCTCCACCTCTAACGCTGCCAGCAGCTACATCACGCTGCTGGGAACAGACGATGTCGATGGCACAAGCACGGGGACGAGTGCAGTTTTCACAGCGAGCCAGACGCGGTACTTCTGCGCGGCGGTTCTTGTTCCGATCGGGTCTCTGCCAGGGACCAACACGACGGGCGACAACACGGCGCAGGGCGGCACTGACACCTACGCTTTCCACGCAGTGATAGCCCAGAAGGCTAGCAGGTCATAGCTCCGATCTGAGGTCCGAATCACCGGGCCCTCTGGGCCATAGGTGCTGAATCCAATGCGTCGTCTGCTCCTGACCGGGATACTGGTTGTCGGCGTGTTGAGCGGGTTCGTGGAGGGCGGCACGGTCGCTTACTTCACCAGCGCCGCTACGAGCGCCGGCAACCAGTTCACGGCCGGCACGTTGACCCTGGCGGCCGGGATCGCCAGCGGCACCCTGACCGTGAGCAACGTGGTGCCCGGCGATAGCTTCACGGCGCAGCTCACCATCCAGAATGGCGGCAACCTGGACCTGAGGTATGCGATGGCCAGCGACACGGTTGGGGATGCCGATCTGAAGAGCGCGCTCCAGCTCACGGTGCGCACGAAGACGGCCAACCCCTGCTCGAGCCTGGATGGGAGCGTACTCTATGGACCGGGCAACCTGGACGCGGCGGCCTTCGGCAGCACGGCCCAGGGAGCGCAGGCCGGCGACCGCGAGCTGGCGGCCGGAGCGAGCGAGGATCTCTGCTTCGCGGTCCAACTGCCGTCGAGCGCCTCGACCACCTTGCAGGGAAAGAGCGTAACGGTTACCTTTACCTTCGCGGCCGAGCAGAAGGCAGGCACCTAGCCCGGCTGGGAGGAGGAAGACGCCGTGACTGCTTCAGTCCAGTTGGCCCGCAGGATTCTCGGAGGACTCCAGGTGGCAGCCGCCCTCGCGCTCCTGTTCTTGATCGCCGCGCTGCTGGCCGGCACGCTGCCCTCGGTCTTCGGCTACGAGGCCTACGTTGTCTACAGCGGCAGCATGGAGCCGTCCATCGGCGTGGGCGACCTGGCCGTGGTGGCGCCGGCCAGGACGGACCAGCTCATGGTCGGCGACATTATCACCTATCGCACCGCCCAGCGCCCGGACATCGTGGTCACCCACCGTCTGGTCGGCATCGCGCTGGACGAGCAGGGCCGCACCAGCTTCCAGACCAAGGGCGACGCCAACACCACCGCCGATCAGGTCACGGTGGACCAGGGGGCGGTGCTGGGCCGGGTGGCCTACAACATCCCCAGGCTTGGCTACCTGGTGGAGTTCTCCAAGCGGGCCGAGGGCAAGGTGCTGCTGATTGGCATCCCCGGCCTGCTGCTGGCGCTGGACTACCTGCTCGGCGCGCGCACGCGGCGCAAGGTTGAGGTCAGGACGCCCCGGGGCGAGGTGGGCGAGCTGCTCGCCCGGGGCCGGGTGGCGCTCCAGAACGGCGGGACCGGCGCGGCGCTGGGGCTGTTCGACCGCGCCATCGCCGCAGACCCGCACCTGGACGAGGCCTGGCTGCTCAAGGCGGAGTGTCTGGCTGACGCGCAGGAGCGCCTGGCCTGCCTGCGCGCGGGGCTGACCGTGAATCCGAGTTCGACCCGGCTCAGGGAGGCGGTGGAGCGTGCGACTGCCTCGGAAGCGGCGGCGAGCTAAGGGGTAGTCAAGGAATAACTTCCCGCTTCTACTGACCGCTGCATGGATACGTAAACATCGCAGAATGCCCGTAGTGTGGGGGCTTGTCCCCCACCC
>JACQUR010000235.1 GCA_016210245.1 Chloroflexota bacterium | reverse complement strand
TCATCAGTCCCAGCCCGGCCATGGTGAAGGTCACGGTGCGGGCCGGACCCAGGCGGTCGGTCAAACGGCCGGCCAGCGGCGCGCCGACGCCCGCCAGCGTACCGTAGCCAGCCAGAATCAGGCCGATGGTCAGAGCCAGGTTGTCGCCCTGGTACACGCTCCCGATCAGCACGGGCAGGAACGGGGTGATCAGCGCGTGGCCCCCGGCCAGCAGGAAGAAGAGCCCGAAGATGATGCGGATGGACGACGTTTGCCAGACCACCCCTGCCAGGGTCGCCAGGTGCTTGAACACGCCTGCGCTGGACTCGCGTCGCCGCGGCGTCTCGCGGAACAGGCGCCAGACCAGCGAGAACGCGGTGAAGGCTACCAGCGCGTCGACGGCGAACATGCCCCGCAAGCCAACCAGGCCGATCAGCCCGCTGCCCAGCAGCGGGCCGATCGCCATGCCGACCGGGTAGGTCATCTGGTAGATGCCGATGGAGAAGCCCACCCGCCGTGCGGGCACCAGGTTGGCGATGGTGGCGATGACGATCGACTGGCCGCCGAAGGTGAGGCCCACCAGCATGCGCACGCCCAGCAACTGCCACACGTCCTGGGTAAGCGCCACCAGGCCGTAGGCCACCGCCTCCACGAACAGGGCGCGCAGGATGATGATCTTGGATCCATAGCGATCGGCGAGGATGCCCCAGAGGGGCGTGAGCAGGAGGGCGATGGCCAGAGGCCCGCCGGCCAGGATGCCGGTCCAGCGGGGCACGTCGGCCCGGGACACGCCGAGCGCCTGCTCGAGGAACAGCGGCGTGAAGGCCTGCACGTGGCCCCAGGCCGAAACCTCGAGCAGGCCGGAGACCACGAACAGGAGCAGCACGAACTGCCAGCTACCGCGCGTGAACGTCGACGTGCCCGCCTCCCATGCTGAGTGCTGAGTGCTGAGTGCTGAGTCCTGAGTCCTGAGTAGACGTCCTCACTCAGGACTCAGGACTCAGGACTCAGGACTTCGCGCTCGCCAGCGCCGCCTCCGCCACCTTGCCCGCTTGCACGGTGGCCGGGGCCGCGGCCAGCAGTTGGCCGCCCCGCCAGGCCTCAACAGTATAGTCGCCGGGGGGCAAGCCCGCGACGCCGTAGAAGCCGGTGCCGTCGGTGCGGGTCACGGCCGAGGCGGGGCCGCGAACGCGCACCTCCGCGCCGTCCACCGCCTGGCCCTGCGCGCGGACTTCGCCCATCACCGCGCCGCGCTGGGGCTGGGCCTTCCAGGCCATGGCCGGCGGGCGGGCCGGCCGGGCGAAGGGGGCGGACGCGGTGGCCAGGGCGCGCGCCAGGTCGTCGGCACGCGGCTGATCCGCTACGGCGCTGCTGGCGTACGAGTAGAGGACCACACCGTCCAGCGCCTGGCCTCGGACGGGCGCCAGGGCGCGAGCCACCTGGTCCACTGTAGCCGGCACCTCGTTCAGCAGGGCGCCCACCCCCAGGGCCACCTGGCGACCGTAGCGGTGGGTGCGGCTCCAGCGCGCCCAGCCGTCGAAGGAGGCGCGGGCACGGGGCTGGTCGTCGCGGAAGTAGGCCATCGGAACGACCAGGTCGACGAGGCCCTCCTCCAGCCAGCTTCGCCAGTCCTGGTAGGTGCGACTCATGGCCGCGCTGCGGGCCCAGTCACGCTCGTCCTCGGGTGCCTCGCCCCAGGCGATGGCGGCCACGCTCAGCTTCAGCTCCGGGCGCAGGGCGAGGGCGCGCAGGGAGACCTGGCGCACGAAGGCGGTCACCTGGTCGCGCCGCCACTGGCTCCAGGCCGGATCGTCGGGCGGCGGGTTCGGCCCACCCCCGCGCAGGCGCTGGAAGCGCTCCAGGCTGGTGGGGTTGTAGCCCCACTCGCGGTCGGCGAAGCGCACGTAATCGAAGTGCAGGCCGTCCAGCAGGTACTGGCGGACCAGGTCGAGCGCGACGTCGACCGTGTAGCGCAGGGCGTCCGGGTGGCCGGGGTCGAGGCTGAAGTTCTGGCCGTCGAAGGCCTGGCCCTGCCGGTTCAGACTCAGCCAGTTGGCGCGCCCCTGGGCCGTCGGCCCGTGGCGATTGAAGACGTGGCTGGGGGCAGCGGGCGCAGGCCGACCCTCCCGCCAGATGGGAAAGGTGGCGAGCCAGGCGTGGACCTCCACCCGGGGCTGCTGGTGGGCCCGGTCCAGCAGGTACTGGAGCGGGTCGAAGCCCTGGGCCAGGTCGGGGTCCTCGGCCCGCGGCTCGAGCGAGCGGACGAAGTAGGCGTCGCCGCGGCGGCGTACCTGGACGAAGAGCGCGTTGACGTTGGCCGCCCGCGCCGTGGCCAGCAGGCGGTCGACCTGCTGCGGGGTCTTGAAGCCGTCGTGGAACGCATCCACCCACCAGCCACGGAGCTGTGGCTCGCCCGAGGTGGACGGGACCGTCGGCACGGGCGTGGGCGCGCTGGTGGGGCGGGCGAGCGCAGGCGTGGGGGTGCCTCCGGTGCGAGTGGGCGCGGGTGTGGGCGGGCTCGTGGGGCGGGTTTGCTCGGTGGGCGGGGCCTGCGTGGCGGCCGCGGGCGGCCCGGGCGTCGCGCCCTGCGGCCCGGCGGTTGGGCCAGTACACGCGGCCAGCGCTGCCACCCCCACCACGAGCGTCCCGCGCAGCGCCGCCCGCAGGTCGCGCACGCCTCTGCCTCCTCAGTCGTTCTGAGCGGCAGGGTACGACGCGGCCAAGCGGGCGCGCAAGGTTAAGAGCGCCTGGGCAGCCCCCACTCAGGACTCAGGACTCAGCACTCAGCACTTCGAAGGCGCAGCGCGGCTCGGGGCCGTGGACGCAGCGCTCGCGCACCGCGTCGCTGCCCAGCAGGGACTGGATCAGCGCCAGGGCGAGCTGGCAGGCCTCCGGGTGGTCGGGCACGATGGCGCCCAGCGGGCAGCTATAGCCCTGCAGCACCAGGCGGCCCTCCTCGCGCCGCACCTCGGCCAGGCCGCCCAGCTCGGCCAGCACCTGCTGGACCCCCTCCAGCCGCTCCTCCGGGGTCGCGCCCGGGCGCTGGCCGCCCAGGGAGGCGGCCAGGTCGCGGCCCACAGCGCGCAGCACGGCCTCCACCTCCGCGCGCCCGTAGCGCGCGGCAACCTGGCCGAGCGCGTGGCGCAGGATCGCCGCATAGGCCCTGGGGAAGAGAGCGTCGGCCTCCGGCGCCAGGGCGTAGGCGTAGGCGGGCTTGCCGCCGCCGCGCCGCACGCCACGCTGCTGGACCAGCCCGTCGCGCTCCAGGGTGGCCAGGTGGGCGCGGACGGCGTTGTCGGTCAGGTCGAGCGCGTCGGCCAGCTCGTCGACGGTGAGGCTGGCGCGGCGGAGCAAGGTGACGATTCGCCCGCGCGTGCTGGCAAAGAACCGTTGGTCCCAGCGACGTGTCCCTGGCATGGCGCACCCTCCCTAACGAAGCGACGAGGCCGACTGCCCTGCCCTGGACGGGGCTGCCCTCTCCAGGCCAGACGGGGCACCTCGGCCCGCCACGCCCAGCATACCAGCCCGGTCGCCCCAAATCAAGTAAGTCCATGAACCACTTGACATGCTGGCCAAACCTGGTACACTGAGGCTGATGGAGGCGGCGGCGAGCCGCCAGGGGAGGTGACCGGGCATGATGCCAACGCCGGGGCCTGTCGTGCGGCGCGCGAGCCGGACCGTGGTCGGACTCCCGCTGTTCCTCCGGGTAGGGCTGGTGGTCTTCGCCCTCGGGGGCGGGGGCGACCTGGCCTACCACCTGTTGCCCCTCCCCCTGGCCGAAGTGCTCACCCCCCTGCTCGGGGCCGAGGCCGCGCGCGCCCACCTGGCTACCCTGGTGGGTATGGGGCTGGTCTTCACAGGCGTCGTGCAGCGAGGGCTCGGCCATGGCCGCTGAACGCAGTGCGGAGGTGGAGGTCCAGGGTCCAGGGCGCTACGCGCCCTGGACCCTGGACCTCCACCTCCGCACCTGGTCTGGTGGCGCCCGCGGCCCACCTCCACCGGTAGGCCACCAGAACACGCGCGTGCAGCCACACTTCAACAACTATTTTGGAGGGTTCACCATGCCACTCGGCGAGTTCATCAACATCTTCCCACCGGCGTTCTTCCTGGTCGTCCACCTGGTCGCCTTCGCGATCGGCGCCTTCTTCGCCTACCGTTCGTTCGAGGCCGAGGCCAGCCTGCTGGGCTGGGGCTTCGCCCTCTTCGCCCTGGCCGAGATCAGCTACATGACCTACCACCTGAACTGGACCGTCTTCCTGTTCGCTCACACCATCTCGGAGGTCCTGGACCTGGTGGCGTTCATCCTCATCTTCGCCGCGGCCAGCCAGCGGGTGCTGTCCTCGGCCCGAGCCCGAGCCTAGCCAGGGGGTTGGACATGCCGAGGCGCACGCTCGTCGTCCCGCGAAGTCAAGCGGCAACGGCCAGAAGGCAAAGGAGGCCTGGCGCGCGGTCTGGTGGTCTGCTTCTGCTCTTGCCCTGGGCCGTGCTCGTCCTGACTCTGGCCGGCTGCGCCGGGCCGGCGGCCTCGGCCCAACCGGCCGAGACGACCCAGGTAGCCATGGCGAAGTCGTACAAGTTCGACCCGGCCACCATCCAGGTCCCGGTCGGCGCCACGGTCACGTGGACTAACCAGGACAACTTCACCCACGACGTCCACCTGCTCGGCGGCAGCGACTGGCGCAGCAAACCGCTGCCGCCGGGCGAGAGCGTCTCGTACACCTTCGCCCAGGCGGGAGAATACGCCTACGAGTGTACCTTCCACCCGCAGAACATGAAGGGCAAGGTGATCGTCGCGGCGCCCTGAGCGGGTGGAGCAGCGACGTGGAGGAGGCTGCTACCCTGCAGGGTGGCAGCCTCCTCGCCTGGGGGACGAACGCGCTTGACATCCGCGCCCGAAAGTAGTCCCAATTACAGTCTGGCGCGACCGAACCTGGTTTGATAGAAAGGTGGCCCGCCTGGGGCCGCACGCATCTGAACGCCGCGGCCCGCTGCGCCGCGCAGACAGGAGGCTCCAGGAGCAACCATGGCGGAGAGCACCAGCGCGACGCGCCAGGCGCCAACCAGGCGCGAGGCCGACTACGTCTTCTACGAGCTGACGCGCAGCATCTGCCCGACCTGCCGCCGAGCGATCGACGCCCAGGTGCTGCTGCGCGACAACAGGGTCTACCTGCGCAAGCGCTGTCCCGAGCACGGCCAGGTGGAGGCGCTCGTCTACGGTGACGCCCAGGCCTACACCGCCTCGGCCAGGTTCAACAAGCCCGGCTCCATCCCCCTCCAGTTCAGCACCGCGATCGAGCGCGGCTGTCCCCACGACTGCGGCCTCTGCCCCGACCACCAGCAGCACGCCTGCGTGGGCATCATCGAGGTGAGCAGCGCCTGCAACATGGCCTGCCCGCTCTGCTTCGCCAACGCGGGCGCGGGCTTCAACCTCACCCTGGAGGAGGTGGAGGGCATCCTCGACCACCTGGTGGCGACCGAGGGGAGCCCACAGGTGGTGCAGTTCTCCGGCGGCGAGCCCACCCTCCACCCCCAGCTCATCCCTATGCTTCGCGCGGCCAGAGCGCGGGGCATCCCGCACGTGATGCTCAACACCAACGGCCGGCGCATCGCCGCCGACCCGGCCTTCGTTGCCCAGCTCGCCGAGCTGCGGCCCTCGATCTACTTCCAGTTCGACGGCTTCGAGGCCGAAACCTACCGGGCGATCCGGGGCGAGCCGGACCTGCTGCCCGAGAAGCTACGGGCGCTCGACCGTCTGGCGGAGATCGGGTGCGATGTCGTGCTCGTCCCGGCCATCGAGCGCGGCGTCAACGCCCACGAGGTCGGGCGGATCGTGCGCTTTGGCCTGGAGCACCCGGCCGTGCGCGGCATCAACTTCCAGCCGGCCTTCCACGCCGGCCGCCACGGCACGCACGACCCACTCCAGCGCATGACCATCCCCGACGTGCTGGCGCTGCTGGAGGCCCAGACCGAGGGGCTGTTCCAGGTGAGCGACTTCGTGCCGGTTCCGTGCTGCTTCCCAACCTGCAACTCGGTCACCTACGCCTACGTGGAGGGCGACACCGTGGTGCCGCTCCCGCGCGTGCTCAACGTCGACGACTACCTTGACTACATTACCAACCGCGTCCTGCCGGACCTGGGGGCCGACCTCAGGGGCGCGCTGGAGAGCCTGTGGTCGTCCTCGGCCGTGCCTGGCTCAAACGGGGCGGCGAGCGCCTTTGCGCTTTCGTGCGCGGCCTGCGGCCTGCCCGACGGGCTCGACGTGCGCGGGATCGCCCGGCGCATGTTCATGGTCATGCTCCAGGTCTTCATGGACCCCTGGACCTTCAACCAGAAGAACCTGAT
>JACQUR010000011.1 GCA_016210245.1 Chloroflexota bacterium | reverse complement strand
GGATTGAACGGAATGGAACGGAAGCCAGTCCGCTCCATCCGTTCAATCCGTTCCCCGAATCCGTTCACAGATGTCCATGCCCCTGCGGGGGCGCCGCCGGGGGATGAAAATTACGTCCACAGCAGCCCGGCCGTCGGCGATTTTCACAGCAGCAATCCGTTCCAGCGATCGGTTGTCAGCGCGTGCTCGGCACTCATCGACAGCAACGCTTGCAGCCGCCGGGCGGGCTCAACCCTCCTGAAAGCCGCTACAGTCGGCGTCGTAGGCGGCCCGCTCAGTCCTCTCGATCGCGCGGTCGATCTCGTCGCGGTGCTGCTCGTAGTAGGCGAGCGCGTGCTCGATAGCCGGAATGCTCAGACGGGGGAAGGCTCGGCGAATACGCTCCAGGTCGTGGTAGAGCCGCCACTGGATGACGATCGAGCGGACAGGCACGCGGGTGCCCTTGACCGTTGGCTCCCCGCCGCAGATCTCCGGGTCCTGGATAATGGGTGTAGGGGTTGTAGTTGTGGGCCGGGCCAAGCTAACCACTCCGCACCTCCCGCTGTTGCATCTCCTGTGCCATGATTGTACGCGCCGGAGCCAGCGTGTCAAGGTAGAGGGAGGGACCTTGATCCGGGGATGCTCACGGAGCGCTCCCGCCATCAGGAGCTGGCATCTGGGCGCCGGTACCCGCGCCCGCGGCAGGGAGCGCTACCCGAAAGGTGGCACCCTGGCCGGGCGGGCTGTCCACCCATAC
Source organism: Chloroflexota bacterium (assembly GCA_016210245.1). Taxonomy (GTDB): domain Bacteria; phylum Chloroflexota; class UBA6077; order UBA6077; family JACQUR01; genus JACQUR01. The sequence continues at coordinate 18,286 of JACQUR010000011.1, read as the reverse complement.
CTGGCCCCCGTGGGCCTCGACGAGCTGCTTGACCACGGCCAGGCCGATCCCGCTCCCACCCGCCCCGCGCGAGCGAGCCGGGTCGACGCGGTAGAAGCGCTCGAACACGTTGGACAGGTGCTCGGGTGGGATGCCCGACCCGGTGTCGCGGATCGCCACCTGCACGGTTTCCGGCCGCGCGCCGGGCTCCACCCGCACCTCCACTGCGCCGCCAACCGGCGCGTGCCGCAAGGCGTTGTCCAGCAGGTTATGCACTACCTGGGCGATGCGGTCCGGATCGACCTCCGCGGGCGGCACATCGTCTGCCACCTCGATCGCCAACCGCACGCCCCTGGCCTCAGCCTGTAGGGCAAAGCGGGCGCACGCCGCCCGCGCCAAACGCGCGAGGTCCGTCGGCTTCCGCTCCAACGGGAGCTGCCCCGCCTCCGCGAGGGACAGGTCGCGCAGGTCGGCCACGAGGCGGGCGAGCAGGTGCGTCTCCTGGTGGAGCTCCGCCACGGCCTCGGTCGAGAGCGGGCGCACGCCATCGAGCAGCGCCTCCAGGTTGGCCTGGAGCACGGCGAGCGGGGTCCGCAGCTCGTGGGCGACGTCGGCCGCCATCTGTCGGCGCAGCGCCTCCTGGCGGCCGAGCGCCTGGGCCATGGCGTTGAAGGCGCCTGCCAGTTCGCCCAGTTCGTCCTGCGAGCGGACCGGCACGCGCTCGCTGAAGTCGCCCCCGGCAACCCGCCGTGCCGCGGCCGTCAGCGCGCGGACAGGATTGGCGATCTGGCGAGCGAGCAGCAGGCTGGCGGCGAGGGCCAGCGCCGCGGCGAGGCCGCCGGCCAGCCACAGGGCGCTCTGCACCGAGGTCAGGTAGGCCCGCTCGGCGGGCCCGAGCGCCTGCTCCAGCATCGCCTGAGTGGCCAGCGGCCCCATCATCTCGGCCATCATGCCCCCCATGTCACCGAGATGCCCGCCCTCGCGCCCGACCAGGTAGGCGCCAAAGGCGGTGCTGGTGGCGCGGCCGACGAGCAGCCCCAGCAGCACGACTGCCGCCAGCGCCACGGCCAGGAAGGCGAGCAGGAGTTTGACATAAAGGCTACGCACGCGGAGCATCCAGCTTGTAGCCGACGCCTGGTACGGTCGCGATGCTGGCCGCGGCGAGCTCGCCCCCGGCCGCGGCCAGCTTCCGGCGCAGGTTCTTGACGTGGGCGTCCACGGTGCGCTCGCAGCCGGCGTAGGCCTCGCCCTGCAGGCGCTCCATCAGCTACGGCCGCTCGTACACGCGCCCTGGCCAGCTCGCCAGCACGACCAGCAGCCGGAACTCGGTCGGCGTGAGCGCGAGCGGCACGCCGTCCCAGCAGGCCTCGTGGCGGGCGGGGTCGACCTGCAGCAGCCCCACCACCCGCGGGGTCTTGTCCTCGGGGCTGGTAGGGCCGGCTCGCCGCAGGACGGCGCGGACGCGCGCCATCAGCGTGCGGGGGCTGAAGGGCTTGGTGACGTAGTCGTCGGCGCCCAACTCCAGCCCCACCAACTCGTCGGCCTCCTCGGCCCTGGCGGTGAGCATGATGATCGGGACCTCCGACTCCCGCCGCAGGCGTCGGCAGACCTCGAGTCCGTCTACTTCGGGAAGCATGAGGTCGAGCACCACCAGGTCCGGCTGCGCCTGGCGGAAGCGCACCAACGCCTCCCGCCCGTCGGCAGCAGCGACCACCCGGTAGCCGTCGCGCTCCAGATAGGCCCGCACGACGGCCACCAGCTTCGGCTCGTCATCGACCACGAGCACCGTGGCCTTACTCATCGACCGTCGTATCCCCATGCATGCGGCACAGGCGAGCCGCCTGTGCCACCAGCCGCCTGTGCCACCAGGGAGGTCGTGGCCTTACTCATCGACCGTCGTATCCCCATACACAGCGCGCTGACTTACGCCACCTCCGTCCAACCCCCGAAGCGGAACGGAGGCCGATCACTCCGTGGTCGCATGCGCGCTCCCCGTCCTGCGTCAGGACTGCCAGCGCCCAGCGCCCTGTGACTCGTCCATTGCCAGGTCCACCCGCCGCCCTGATGGAGGTTGTCGAATTCTTCCGGTCCTGGCTGGTGGGGGCCGCCGCCCTGAAGGGCGGACCTAGGCCCGCCCTTCAGGGCGGCGGGTGTGGAAGTCATCTAGATCAGCGGTAACGCAGCCCTAGCGCCTGCCCATCATGCCGGACGCGCTGCCCATCATGCCGGACGTACCCCCCATCATGCCGGATGTGCCGCCCATCATGCCGGACATGCTGCTCCCCGTGCCGGACGTCCCACCCATCATACCGGACGTCCCGCCCATCATGCCGGACATGCTGCCCGTCGCGTTCGCCGTATCCAGGCACTGCTGCATCAGTTGCTCGCCCCGCTGCTCGTCCCCCTGACCCATCGCCTGGTGCATCGACTGGCTCGTCCCCTGGCCATGCATGGTGTCCATCAGTTGGTCCATCTGCTCGTGCGTCAGCGCCGCTCCGGGCGTCGGGGTTGGCTGCTGCTGGGCGAAGAGGGGCCCGGCCGAGAGCGCCAGCAGCGCGAGACCGGCGAGCGCCCCGCCGAGCGCCACCTTCCTGCGAGTACTCAACATCTTGCGTCCTCCTGATCCTGGTGAGAGTAGAGGCGCCAGGCGCGGGCCCCACGGCCGCACCCTGGCGCGCTCTCGTCCCTCAGGATAGAGGCTCGTTATGAAGAACCCGTGAATACCCCAGGTAGATTCCGTGCAATGCTCACGGAAGCGCTCAGCGTCAGGGCTTTCGAGCGACATCCGTAAGCTGCAGGTAGCGCAAGAGCTGGGGAGGAGAGACTATCCGCAGTCCTGTCTTCAGGGCGACCCTGGCGTTGAAGTGTCTGGTGTTGGAGGACACGAGCCAATCCGGGCTTGCCGACACCGCGGCGACAACGACCGGGATGTCAGCTTTGTGGCGAACCACTGGCAAGTACAGCTCCATTCCCTCTCGGACGGCATCTTCCGATGGGCGTGGATGCACCACGAGCTTGAGCTCTTGGATCAGGCGAGCAAACTCGCTGCCCGGGCCGGTCGCGATGCCACTCCGAGCCAGAGCAGCCTTGACCTCAAAGACGACCACTTCCGAAGTCTCAACCGAGAATACGCCACTCGCACCCAGAATGAGGACAGCCTTTGCCGCTCCCCAGCTCGCGGAAATCCCTTGCATGAAGACACCCGAGTCCAGGAAGACCCTCGCCATTTACTCTCCGGCGAGATTCGGATAGAGCTCCTGGAAGGTTTCTTCCTTGTGTGCCTCCATATCGTTCAACAGAGCTTCCGCGGTGAGATCAGCCCGTTGCAGACTCTCCTGGAAGGCATCCAGGAGCCTGGTCAGATAGACCTGCTCCGGCACATAAATGAGGAATCCTCCAACCACCACTTCCAGCAGGTGGTCGCCTTCGGCAATCGAGAGCTTCCGGCGAGCCTCGGCAGAGATGGTAAGCTGCCCCTTTGAACTTACCGTCCGGCTCTGAACATTGCCCCCGTCCGCTGCACGTTCGTCGTGAGCCGCCTGAGCTCCCATGCCTGACCCGCCTCCTTGTAAGAAGAATCTTACGTCACGGCGGCGATGCCTTGCAAGGAGCCATCCTGATCCTATCCCTCATTATCATCGCCATTATCGCCGCCCGCCCGGCCAGGTCAGCAGCGGCATGTTGACCACTACTCCTGGGCGCTCGAGCGTGACCTCGCCCCTGGCTTCGGCCGCCTGCACCTCGGCCGCTGCCTTCAGCTCGCGCGCGGAGGCGGCGTCCTTCCACGTGACCAGGTGCAGGGCACGGAGCGGGCTGTACCCATCCGTGCCCGGCGGGTTGTCGAAGACATCCGACTGGAAGCCGAAGGGGCCCTCGCCCTTGAGGCCGTTGGTGAAGACATAGACGTTCGCCAGCATCGCCTCGGGGGCCTGGGCGAGCGCCGGCACGACCAGCACGGGCGAGCCCATCATGCTGGTCAGCATCCGGGCCACCTGGGGATCGGAGGCCTCGGTGTGGAGGAAGCGGATCTCCTGGCCCTCGGCATAGCCTTGCACGGGCGGGACCGCTGGCCCCGCCGCAACCATCCCGCCCAGCGCTGGCAGTACCTGGGCCGGCCTGAGGGCGCTGGACGCGAGTGCGAAGCCGGCCATCAGGATGCCTACCAGCACCGTGACGATCAACGGGCGCGGCGGCCGCAGCTTCAGCAGCCGCACCCCAAAGGAGTTGGCCAGCACCGTCGTGACGCTCGCGGCCATGGCGATCATCGCCCAGACCGGGTGTACCAGGCCGGTCAGCGCCAGCGGCACGCCGACACCGTTGAAGAGGAAGGCCAGCGTGACGTTCTGGACCGTCTTGCGGTAGGCCGCCCTGCCGATGTGGTAGGCGTCGGCTACGGCACCCAGCCGCGCTCCGATCAGCACCACGTCGGCCGACTCGATGGCGATGTCGGTGCCGGCGCCAATGGCCATGCCGACGTCGGCCTGCATGAGCGCCGGGGCGTCGTTGATGCCGTCGCCGACCATGGCGACGCGAACGCCCCCACGCTGGAGGTCCCGCACGGCCGCCGCCTTGTCCTGGGGCAGCACCTCCGCCCGGTACTGCGCGATGCCGACGCGCTCGGCCACCGCCCGCGCGGTGCGGGCGTTGTCGCCGGTCAGCATCACCGGCTCCAGCCCCGCGGCGCGCAAGCGGGCGATCGCCTCCTGGGCGTCGTCCTTGAGCTGGTCGGCGAGGGCGATGAGCGCGGCCGGTTGCCCATCGACCGCCAGGACCACGACCGTGTTGCCCGCCGCTTGCAGCGTCTCGACCTGTCCGCGCGCCGGCCCAAGCTGCGCTGCCTCCCGCTCGACGAAGCGGGGGCTGCCGACGGCAACGCGGTGCCCCTCCACCGTGGCCGTCACCCCCTTGCCCGCCACCGCTCGGAACTCGGTCGCGGGTGGGACCACCAGCGCCTGCGCCTCCGCGGCGGCCACCACCGCCCGCGCCAGGGGGTGCTCGGACGCACGCTCGGCCGCCGCGGCCAGGCGCAGCACCTCGCCCTGGTCCTGCCCAGCCAGGGTCACAACCGCGGACACCGCGGGCGTGCCGCGGGTGATCGTGCCCGTCTTATCGAGCACGACCGTCCGGACTGCCTGGAGGACCTGGAAGGCCTCGGCCGAGCGCATCAGGATGCCCTGCTCGGCCGCCATCCCGCCGCCGCGGATCATCGCCAGCGGCGTCGCCATGCCCAGCGCGCACGGGTAGCCCATCACCAGCACCGCCAGCGCGGCGAACAGCGCGCGCGTCCAGTCTGGTGCGCCAACCACCAGCCAGGGGCCGAGCGTCCAGGTCAGGAATGCCCCGCCCGATAAGGCGAGCACGGCCGGAACGTAGACCTGGAGGACCTGGTCGACCAGCGCCAGAATGCCGGGCTTGAGCGCCCGCGCCTGCTCCACCTGCCGCGCTACCTGCTGGAGGAAGCTCTCCGGGCCCACCCGCGTCACCCGGACGAGCAGCGTGCCGGTCTGGTTGATCGAGCCGCCGATCACCGTGTCGCCGGGCTCCTTCTCCTCCGGCATCGACTCGCCGGTGACCAGACGCTGGTCCGCTTCTGACACCCCCTCGACCACCTTGCCGTCGACCGGGATGGCCTCGCCGGGCCGCACCCGTACCAGGTTGCCCGGCCGGACCTGCTCGATGGGCACCACCTCCTCGCGGCCGTCGCGCACCACGCGCGCGGTTGGCGGCACGAGCGCCAGGAGCTTGCGCACCGCCTGGGAGCTACGGGTGCGGACCTCCAGCGAGACGTACCCGGACAGCAGGTGGTAGGTGGTGATGAACACCGCCACGCCGAAGAAGTCCGGGCTCGGGAAGACGGGGAAGAAGTAGCCCAGGAAGCCGCCCACGAGGCCGGCAAAGGCGCCGAGCTCCAACAGCACGTGCTGGTTCAGGATGCCCCGGCGGAGGCTCGCCCAGGCCATGGCCAGGATGTGCCAGCCCGGCCCGAACACCGTCGCCAGCGCCAGGGTGGGCATCAGCCACAGCAGGAACGCCCGCGCGGCTGGCAGGAACAGGAACCCGGCGTACATGAGGGCCATCAGGCCGACGGCGACGGCGGCGAAACCTGCGGCCAGGAACAGGTTGTGCCGCTCGCGTCGCAGGTCGGCCTCATCCTGCTCGAAGGTGCGCTCCCTGCTGGCGTCGCGGACGGTGAAGCCGAGGTCAAGCAGCGTCTCCTCGAGCTGGCTCGGCGTGACCAGCGTCGGGTCGTACCGGATGAGCGTCTCCTCGTGCGCGAGGTTGACGCTCGCCTGGTGGACGCCCTCCAGGCGCCCGAGCGCCCTGGTGATACTGGCGACGCAGAAGGAGCAGGACATCCCGCCGATCTTAAGCTGGAGCTGCTCCGTTCCGTCCGGGCGGGCGAAGGCGTCCGGCTCGTTCGTCCGCGCCGCCAGATCGCGCCGCCGCGCCAGCGGAGGCCCCAGAGGTTGGAGGCTGGAGGTTGAAGGTTGGACAGAGCGCCGGCCTCCGATCTTCAACCTCCAACCTCCAACCTCCAACCCCAATCCCGCTGGCCCGTCACCTCGTAGCCCAGGTGGCCCAGCTTCGCCCGCACCTGCTCGGCGCTGACCTGGGTGGGGTCGATCGTCACCTGGACCCGCTGGGTCTGAGCGCTGGCGTGTACGTCCTCGACGCCGCGCAGACGTCGCAGGGCGTTGCTGATCCGCTGCTCGCAGCTCGCACAGTGGATCTGCTCCTGGCCGGTGACCGTGAAGTCGAGCGTTAAGGCCATGGCGTGTCTCCCGGTAGTGGTGCCGCGTCGGATCCGGCTCACCGTGTGTCCACAGCATACACCTTCCAGTTGACTGGAAGGTCAAGTATGCATGCGCGGGCCTCGGCCACCTGGAGCGGTTCTTCCCCAGGTCCTGGGGGTAGGGGCGCAAGCCTTGCGCCCCTACGGCTCCCCCTTCCCTACCCGAGCGGCGGCGCCTGGGCAGCATTCTGGTGCAATGGCGCAAGGCTTGCGCCCCCACGGCTCCCCCTTCCCTGGCAGGGAAGGGGGCGGGGGGGTTAGGTCTCTCCCGGATGCTATAATCCAGCCCAGGCGTTCCTGAAAGGTACCGAACCAGATGCCCCACTCCACTGCCCGGCCCACGAGCAGCGACGAGGTCCGTCGCGCGTTCCTGGCTTTCTTCGAACAGCGCGGCCACCGGGCGGTCCCGAGCTCCAGCCTGGTGCCCCACAACGATCCGACCGTGCTGCTCACCACCGCCGGCGTGCAGCAGTTCATCCCCTTCATGCTGGGCAAGGAGCCGCCGCCCTGCCCGCGCCTGGTTTCCGTCCAGAAGTGCTTCCGCACTACGGACATCGACGAGGTCGGCAACCCGCGCACCCTGACCTTCTTCGAGATGCTGGGCAACTTCTCCGTGGGCGAGTACTTCAAGGCGGAGGCGATCGCCTGGGCCTGGGACTTCTCCATCCGGGTGATGCAGTTCCCGCCCGAGCGCGTCTACATCACCGTCCACCCCACCGATGAGGAAGCGGTGCGGCTCTGGCTGGCGCAGGGCGTACCCCAGGAGCGCATCAGCGCCCAGGAGGACAACTGGTGGGGGCCGCCGGGCGTGGAGGGGCCGTGCGGGCCGGACTCGGAGCTGTACTTCGATCGTGGACCCGCCCTCGGCTGCGGTCGGCCAACCTGCGCGCCCGGCTGCTCGTGCGACCGCTTCCTGGAGTTCTGGAACCTGGTCTTCACCGAGTTCTACCAGGACCGGGCGGGCACCCGTACGCCGCTGCCACGCAAGAACATCGACACGGGCATGGGCCTGGAGCGCCTGGCTGCCCTGGCGCAGGACGTGCCCACGGTCTACGAGACCGACCTCTTCCGCCCGATCATGGACGGCGTGGCCCGCCTGGTCGGCAAGGAGTACGGCCGCGACCCGAAGGTCGACTTCTCGCTGCGGGTCATCGCCGACCACGGCCGCGCCATGACCTTCCTGGTCGCCGATGGCGTGCTGCCCGGCAACGCCGAGCGACCGTATATCTGCCGGCGCGTCATCCGCCGCGCCGTGCGCTACGGGCGGCTGCTGGGCATCCAGGGGCCGTTCCTGCGCCAGGTGGTCGACCTGGTGGTGGCGCGGATGCGGGCGCACTACCCGGCGCTGGAAACCCAGCACCGGGCGATCGTCAGCGTGGTCGAGGCCGAGGAGCGCCAGTTCTCCCAGACGCTGGAGAGCGGCACGGCCCGACTGGAGCGCTTTATCCAGGAGGCCCTGGGTCGGGGCGAGCGCTGCCTCTCGGGCGAGCTGCTGTTCCGCCTGTACGACAGCTATGGCTTCCCCCTGGAGCTGTCCGAGGAGGTGCTGCGCGAGCGGGGCATGGAGGCCGAGCGGGAAGGCTTCCAGCGGGCTATGGAGGAGGCGCGGCGGGTGAGCCGCGGCGAGGCGTTGTTCCGCGCCGGGAAGCGGATCGCGCGGCTCGAGCCAGGGGTGCCGCCCACCGAGTTCCTCGGGTATCAGACCACCGAGGCCGCGGGCAACGTGCTGGCCATCGCCCGCGAGGACGAGCCGGTGCTGGAGGCGAGCGCCGACCAGGAGGCGCAACTGGTGCTGGAGCGCACGCCCTTCTACGCTGAGGGCGGCGGCCAGGTGGGCGACCAGGGCAGCCTCGTCGGGCCCGAGGGCGTCTTCCAGGTGGAGGATACCCAGCGCGACGAGGCCGGGCACATCGTCCACCTGGGGCGCGTGCGCCAGGGCGTGCTGCGGGTGGGCCAGGAGGTCCAGGCCCAGGTGGACCGCATCCGCCGCGACGACACCATGCGCCACCACACCATCACCCACATCCTGCACCGGGCGTTACGCGAGGTACTGGGCGAGGGGGCGGCCCAGCGCGGCTCGCTGGTCAGCCCGGACGTGGCGCGCTTCGACTTCAACTACCCCGCGCCGCTGGCCGGCGAGCAGCTCGAGCAGGTCACCCGCCTGATCAACGAGCGCGTGCTGGAGAACCTGCCGGTCACCTGGCGGATTGTGGACCTGGACGAGGCGCGCAAGCTGGGCGCGGACATGTTCTTCGGCGAGAAGTACGGCGAGCGGGTGCGCGTGGTCCAGGTGGGCAACTACAGCAAGGAGCTGTGCGGCGGCACCCACGCCAGCCGCTCGGGCGACATCGGCATGGCCCTGATCCTCCGCCAGGAGAGCGCCGGCGCGGGGCTGCGACGCCTGTACGTGGTGGCCGGGCGGCGCGCCCTGGAGGCGTCTGAGGCCCGGGGGCGGGCGCTGGCCGAGGTGGCGGAGGCGCTGGGCACCTCGGTCGAGGTGGTGCCGGATCGCGTCCGGACGCTGCTGGACGAGCTGAAGCGAGCCAGGCGGGAGGCCGCCCGCGCGGCGGTGGCCGGCGGCCAGATCGAGCGCGCCCTCGCCGCGGCGCGTTCGGTCAACGGGGTGCAGGTGGTGGCCTCGCAAGTGGAGGCGCCCAGCGAGCAGGCGCTGCGCGAGATGGTGGATACTGTCCGGGCGCGCGTGCAGCGAGGCGTGGTCGCCCTGGGCACCGTGCTCGAGGGCAAGCCGGTCATCGTCATTGGCATCACCCGGGATCTGGCCGCCAGGCCGCTCGACGCCGGCAAGCTGGTCAAGCAGGTCGCAGCCCTCACCGGGGGCGGTGGAGGAGGGCGGCCAGACATGGCTCGGGGAGGCGGCACGAATCCTGCTCGTTTAGGCGACGCGCTCGAGCGGGTGTATGGCCTGGTAGAGGCGGCGCTCGCTCAATAGACCTGTGCGGGGAGGCTGCTGTGCGTTCCTCGTCCCCTGCGGCGAGCCAGGAACTGATCTTTCTCGATCCCGACGACGACCTGGCCACGGTCCGGGCCAAGCTCGAGTCGACCGCGGCTGACGAGATCTACCTCGTCATTCCGCGCAACGCGAGCATCCTGCGCATCCCGCTCGAGTTTCGCATCCTGGGCCGACTGGCCAGCGAGCTGTCGTCCGAGACGATCATCGTCAGCCAGGACAGCCATCGCCGCTATCTGGCCCACCAGGAAGGCTTCCGCACCAAGTCGTCGCTGCGCCAGCTCCGCCACCTGATGGCGCCCGGCGCCAGGCCGAACCCGCTCTGGGCCCTGGTCGACTGGATCCCCCTGCCCTCGCTGCGGCTGGCTATCCTGGCCCTGGCGCTGGCGGCCGCGGGGGCGGGCTTCGCCGTGTTCGTCCTGCCCGAGATGCGCGTGACCCTGACGCCCAAGGTGGACACGCTGGGCCGCGACGTGGACATCACGGTGGACGCCAACGCGCTGCGGGTTGACCCCTCGCGCCGGATCGTTCCCGGCCGCAAGGCAGAGCAGCGGCTGGAGGTCCGAGGCGCGGTCCCCGCCAGCGGCAGCGCCAGGGCCGGCAAGACCAAGGCCATTGGCGAGGCGCTGCTGTTCAACAATCGCAAGGAGGACGTGAAGCTGCCCAAGGGCACCGTGGTCATGACTGAGGACGGCGTGCGCTTCTCGATCGAGCGGGAGGTGACGGTGCCGGCCAGGACCACCCGCGATGGCGTGCTGGCCGAGATGCTGGCGGTCGAGCCCGGCGCCAGGGGCAACGTGCCGTCGCGCGCGATCACGCGCTTCGAGGATGCCCAGTGGGCCGGCCTGGAGGTCATCAACCGACTGCCGACCAGTGCCGGCACCGACCGCGAGGTGCGTGCTGTGGCCGACAAGGACCTGGGCAAGCTGCGCGACCAACTGCTGCAGCAGGCACGGGACGAGGCCTCCATCGCCATGCAGGGCGCGCTGGGCAACGACGTGGTCATTCCGGACGATGCCATCCGCCTTACGGTCGCGGAGGAGCGCTTCGACCAGGATGTGGGGGCGGTGGCCGAGCAGCTCACCGGGCAGATCGTGGTCAACGCCACCGCGCTCGGCTTCAAGCGGGACGACCTCGCGAAGGTCGTCAACCAGGTGATCGCCTCGCAGCTCGACTCGCAGCTCCAGATGCTGGGCGGGCAACCGGCCCTGGGCCAGATCAAGTTCGTCTCCTCGGACGGCTCGGCCGTGAAGCTGCGGGTCCACGCGGACGCGGTGGTGGCGCGGTCGGTCGATCGAACGAGCGTGCAGGAGGCGCTGCGGGGCAAGTCGCCCGAGGAAGCCCGCGCGATCCTGGCTGGCCTCCAGGGGCTGGCCAGCTCACCCAAACTGGAGCTCTCGCCGCAGTGGGCGACCCGCGCCTTCCGCGTGTCGGTGGAAGTCGCCGCGCCGCGCTAGGAGCGCCTTACGAGGTTCACCACGGAGACACGGAGACACGGAGAGCTTCTTGTAAGAGAGCTCCGTGTCTCCGTGTCTCCGTGGTGAAAACGGAACTCGCGTGGCCAGGGTGCTGGGCATCGATCCTGGGGAGCGACGAATCGGGCTGGCGCTGAGCGATGAGACCGGGCTGCTCGCCCGCCCGCTGCAGGTGCTGCCACGTCGGTCGCTCCAGGCGGCGATCGCGGCGATCGCAGACCTCGTCCAGCGCGAGGGGGCGGAGGCGGTGGTCGTTGGCCTGCCGGTGTCGCTCTCAGGCCAGCTCGGGCCGCAGGCCCAGCGCTCGCTGCGCTTCGCCGAGGCGCTGCGGCGACAGCTCGCTGTTCCGGTCCACACCTGGAACGAGCAGTACACCACGGTGGAGGCGCAGCGTCGCCTCCGGGAAGCGGGGCGACGATGGAAGGACCGGGCGCAGATGGTCGACGCCGTGGCCGCCGCGGTGCTGCTCCAGGACTACCTGGACGCGCGCCGGTGATGCGGGCGCTGCTGCGGGCGCTGCTCGTCCTGGTGGCCGGGCTGTTCGTCCTCGGCACTGCGGCCAGCGTCTACCTGGCCCTGGGCGGCGCGGGCGACGCGGTGCGTACCCTGGCCAGCGGCTGGGATGGGCCAGCCAGCGACGATCCCACGCCCCGCCGCTTCCAGGTGCGCGAGGGGCAATCTGCGGCCGAGATCGGGCAGGCGCTGGAGCAGCAGGGGCTCATTCGCTCGGCGCTGGTCTTTCGCACCCTGGTGCGGACGCGGGGCGTGGAGAGCAAGCTGGGTCGTGGGGAGTACGAGCTGCGGGCCACCATGGCCACGGGCGAGATCGTGGATGTGCTGGTGGCGGGCAGCGTGGCGCGCGGGCGCCGGTTCACCATCCCGGAGGGCTGGCGCGCGGCCGAGGTAGCCCAGCGCCTGGAAACCCAGGGCCTGGTGAAGGCCGAGGCCTTCCTGGCCGTGGTGGCGGCGCCCGCGCGGATCGCGCCCTTCCACCAGCTCGTGGGCGAGCCCTCCAGCCTGGAGGGCTACCTGTTCCCGGAGACCTACGAGGTGGAGCTCAATGCCAGCGCGGAGAAGATCGCCGAGCTGATGGTCCGCCAGTTCGACCAGCAGTTCGACGCCGAGCTGCGACGCAAGGCCCGGGCCGTCGGGCTGACGCTGCACCAGGCGGTGACGCTGGCCTCGATCGTCGAGCGCGAGGCGGCCGTGTCCCAGGAGCGCCGCCTCATCTCCGGCGTGTTCCACAATCGCCTCAAGGCCGCCATGCCGCTGCAGGCGGACCCAACGGTCCAGTACGCCGTGGCCAACCAGAACCCGCGGGCGGCCGCCGCCCTCGGCTTCTGGAAGCAGGAGCTGCAGCCTGAGGACCTGGCTCTGCCTTCGCCCTTCAACACCTACCAGGTCAAGGGCCTGCCCCCCGGCCCCATCTGCAACCCCGGCCTGGCCTCCCTCCAGGCGGCCGTGGACCCCCAACCCACCGAGTACTACTACTTCGTCGCCCGCCAGGACGGCAGCCACGTCTTCGCCCGCACGCTCGACGAGCACAACCTGAACATCCTGCGTCTGGGCACGCCGGTGGCTGGAGCCGGGGGGCGCTAGAGCAGTCAAGGCGCTCTTGAAAGGCGAGGGCTCGCGGCTCGCTCCTGGCAGCCGCGCGGCGAATCAGACAGCCGTCCCTGGCGGAGCGCCGCTCAGCCAGGCTCTTGGCCAGGCCGGCCGCTCCGCAGCGGCTGCGTCCGGATGCTATAATCGAGTGCGGCGACGTCTCTCGCCAGTTCGCACGCGGCTGGACCGACCGGGTCGTGCCCGGCGCGCCTCGAGAAGGGCCGCAGAGGCCCTTCCGCCCCATGCTTGCCACCGTGGTTGGTTTGCCTGGGTGTGGTGCGCGGCGGGTTCCCGGCGGGTCGAAGGTCGCGGACGTTCAAGAACGAAGGAGTGCTTTCCATGCCCAGTCCAGTTCAGATGAAGACCCTGCTCGAGGCGGGGGTCCACTTCGGGCACCAGACCCGGCGCTGGGACCCGAGGATGAAGCCCTTCATCTTCACCGAGCGCAACGGCATCCACATCATCGACCTGCAGCAGACGGTCAAGAAGCTCGAAGAGGCGATGAACTTCGTGCGCCAGCTTGCCGCCAACGGCGGGGTCGTCCTCTTCGTCGGCACCAAGAAGCAGGCCCAGGAAACCATCGAGGAAGAGTCCAGGCGCGCCACCATGCCGTTCGTCAGCCAGCGCTGGATGGGCGGGATGCTCACCAACTTCCAGACGATCAAGAGCCGCGTCGAGCGTCTGAAGGACCTGGAGTTGCGCCGCGACCGCGGCGATTTCGAGCGCTTGCCCAAGAAGGAGGCCGCCAAGCTGACCGACGAGATGACCAAGCTGCAGCGCCTGCTGGGCGGCATCCGCGACCTGCAGCGGCTGCCGCAGGCCGTCTTCATCGTCGATCCCCATCGCGAGGACATCGCCGTGCGCGAGGCGCGGCGGATGGAGATTCCGATCGTGGCGATGGTGGATACCAACTGCAACCCTGACCTTATCGACCACCCCGTCCCGGCCAACGACGACGCCATCCGGGCGATCCGGCTGCTGACCAGCAAGGTCGCCGACGCGGCGATCGAAGGGCGCCAGCAGCGTGAGTCCGCCCTGGCGGCCGAAGAGGAGGCGGAGGAAGAACCCGCTGAAGCCGAGCCAGAAGTCGTCGAGGTGGGCGCTTTCGCCGACGTCGAAGCCGAGATGCTCCGCCAGGCCGGGGAGCCGGTGGCCGCGGGCGAAGCCGAGCTACCCGTGGCCGTCGAGCTGGCGGACAGCGAGCTCGCCAGCGCGGTGGCGCTGGACCCGCAGCTCGCGGCCCAGTTGGCACCCGCGGCCGCGCCGGCCGCGGCTGAGGCCGCGGCGGGGCGGCGGCCGCGTCGGCGCCCCCGGCGGAAGCCGGGTGGGGGCGAGGTCGAGGACGAGGTGGTCGAGTGAGGGCGCGGCGGGGGGTGTTGCGCGCCCGGCACGTATGGGAAGTAGGAGGAAGAAGTCTTGGCAGGCGTGACGACTGAAGCAATCAAGGCGCTGCGGGAGAAGACGGGCGCGGGGGTGATGGAGTCCAAGCGGGCGCTGGAGGCGTCCAGCCGCAACCTCGCGCGGGCCGAGGAGCTGCTGCGCGAGTGGGGGCTGGCCCGGGCTGCCAAGAGGGCGGGGCGTGTGGCCGCCCAGGGGCTGGTGGAGGCCTACGTCCACGCCGGCGGCCGGATCGGCGTGCTGGTGGAGGTCAACTGCGAGACCGACTTCGTGGCGCGCACCGACGAGTTCAAGCGGCTGGCCCACGATCTGGCCATGCAGGTCGCCGCGACCAACCCGCGCTCTGTCGCGGGTGAAGCGGGGGCTGACTCCACGGCAGAGGAGGACTTGCCGCTGCTCGAGCAGCCGTTCATCAAGGATCCCTCGCAAACGGTCCAGGACCTGATCAACGAGGCGATCAGGAAGCTCGGCGAGAACGTCGTCGTTCGACGCTTCTGCCGCTACGAGCTGGGGGCAGAGTAGGTCGAGTCGACAGTTGACAGTCGACATGAGTTGACAGTTAGCAGTCAACCGTCAACCTCGCCGGTGTTTCTGTCGACTGTCGACTGTCAACTGTCAACTTCGTAAGGTGAGCGAGTGATGGCAGTGCCAGGGACGCGCTATCAGCGCGTCATGCTCAAGTTCAGTGGCCAGGCGCTGCAGGGCGAGAAGCAGTTTGGCATCGACCCGGCCACGGTCGACTACGTGGCCGGCCAGGTGGCCGGCGTGGTCGAGATGGGCGTGCAGGTAGGCGTAGTCATTGGCGGGGGCAACATCTGGCGGGGCGAGCCGGCCAGTACCCGGGGCATGGACCGCGCCAC
The DNA here is from genome assembly GCA_016210245.1 of Chloroflexota bacterium. GTDB lineage: Bacteria > Chloroflexota > UBA6077 > UBA6077 > JACQUR01 > JACQUR01. The sequence goes on along the minus strand of JACQUR010000011.1, from coordinate 3,208 downwards.
GGCGGACTACATGGGCATGCTGGCTACGGTCATCAACGCGCTGGCGGTGCAGAGCAACGTCGAGAAGCGCAACATCCCCACGCGCGTCCAGAGCGCGATCACCATGACCGAAGTGGCGGAGCCGTACATCCGCCGCCGCGCGATCCGCCACCTGGAGAAGGGGCGGGTGGTCATCTTCGCCGCCGGGACCGGCAACCCCTACTTCTCCACCGACACCGCGGCCGCTCTGCGGGCGCTCGAGATCGGGGCGGAGGTGCTGCTGATGGCCAAGAACCGGGTCGACGGGGTCTACGAGGCCGACCCTGCCACCACCCCCCACGCGCGCAAGTACCACCGGCTCAGCTACATGGAGTTCATCGAGAGCGGCCTGCAAGTGATGGACAGCACGGCGGTCACGATGTGCATGGAGCACAAGCTGCCCATCATCGTTTTCGGCCTGCAGCCGAGCAGCAATCTCCGCCGCATCATCGAGGGAGAGCAGATCGGCACCCTCATCTCCTAGGCGCATTCTCTCGCGGGGAGAGGTCCCATGATCGACAAGCTCTTCAGCGCCGCCGAGCACAAGATGCAGAAGGCGGTCGAGATCACCAGGAAGGACCTGGCCACCATTCGCACCGGGCGCGCCAGCCCGTCGCTGCTCGACAAGGTCCAGGTCGACTACTACGGCGCGCCGACGCCCATCAACGCCCTGGCTAGCATCGCCGTCCCCGAGCCACGCATGATCGTCATCCAGCCCTGGGAACGCGGCATGATTGGAGCGATCGAGAAGGCGATCCTCAAGTCGGACCTGGGGCTGAACCCGTCGAGCGATGGCACCGCCATCCGCCTGATCGTGCCCCAGTTGACAGAACAACGGCGCAAGGACCTGGTCAAGAGTGTACACCGCCGGGCTGAAGAAGGACGGGTGGCGATTCGCAATATCCGGCGCGATTCCCTGGAGGAGTTGAAGAAGCTCGAGAAAGACAAGCAGGTTTCCGAAGACGAGGCCAAGCGCGCCCACGAACGCCTGGACAAGCTGGCCCACCAGTACATCGCCCAGGTGGACGAGGTGGGCCAGCGCAAGGAACAGGAGGTGCTGGAGGTCTGATGGGCGCGAGCGCGGAGATGCGCGGCGGCGCCCTCGCCCCGCTCACGGTCGTGCCCCAGCACGTGGCGATCATCATGGATGGCAATGGCCGCTGGGCGCGCGAACGCGGCCTGCCCCGCCTGGAAGGGCACCGCGCTGGCACCGCGAACATCCGGCGCACCGTCGAGGCCTGCGCCGAGTTCGGCATCAAGGTGCTTACCCTGTACGCTTTCTCCACCGAGAACTGGAAGCGGCCGCCTGCCGAGGTCCGCGGCCTGTTCGCCCTCCTGGGCGAGGTGATCGACCGTGAGACCGAGGAGCTACACCGCAACGGCGCGCAGATCCGCCACCTGGGCAGTCTGGCCGACATCCCCGAGTCGCTCGCCGCCCGGGTACGCCACGCGGTCGAGTACACGCGCGGGAACTCTCGCCTGGTGGTGAACGTGGCCTTCAACTACGGGGGGCGGGCGGAGATCGTGCATGCGGTGCAGCGGGTGATCGAGGCGGGCATCCCGGCCGACCAGGTCACGGAGGAGCTGCTCGCCTCGCATCTCTACACCGCCTCGCTGCCAGACCCCGACCTGGTCATCCGCACCGCGGGCGAGATGCGCCTGAGCAACTTCCTGCTGTGGCAGGCGGCCTACGCCGAGTACTGGTCGACCCCCACCTACTGGCCAGATTTCGGGCCAGAGCACCTGCACGCCGCCCTCTACGCCTACGGCGCCCGCCAGCGGCGCTTCGGGAGCCTGTGATGGATTTTGGATTATGGATTATGGATTTTGGATTATGGAGTCGGTGACGCCAATCCAAAATCCAAAATCCAAAATCCAAAATCGCCCCACCCGTCTGGCGATCCTTGGCAGCACTGGCTCCATTGGAACGCAGGCGCTCGAGGTCGTCCGCTGGCACCCCAGCCGCCTGGAAGTGGTGGCCCTGGCCGCCCGCTCGGACTCGGCGGCGCTCCGAGCCCAGGTGGCGGAGTTTGCGCCTGCGCTGGCCGCGGTGGTGGAAGCGGGTGGTGCGGAGGCCTGGCCCTGGCCTCGAACGGAGCGGCTGGTGGGCGAGGCGGCGCTGGAGCAGGTGGCCGCACATCCGGACGTGGACCTGGTGCTGGTCGCCCCAGCGGGCAAGGCTGGCCTGAGGCCCACTCTGGCGGCCCTGCGGGCGGGCAAGCGGGTGGCCCTGGCCAACAAGGAGGCGCTGGTCATGGCCGGCCACCTGGTGATGGCGGCCGCGCGGGAGCATGGCAGCGCCGTCCTGCCGGTGGACAGCGAGCACAGCGCCCTCTGGCAGTGCCTGCGCGGCGAGGAGGGCGACGGCGGGGCCGACGCCGTCCGCCGCGTCACCCTGACCGCCTCCGGCGGCGCCTTCCGCGACGTGCCGCGCGAGCACCTGGCGCACGTAACGCCCGAGCAGGCGCTCCAGCACCCGACCTGGCAGATGGGCCCCAAGATCACCGTCGACTCCGCTACCCTGATGAACAAGGGGTTGGAGGTGCTGGAGGCCTCCTGGCTGTTCGACCTGGACTTCGCCCGCATCGAGATCGTGCTTCATCGCGAGAGCATCATCCACGCGCTGGTGGAGTTCATCGACGGGTCGGTCAAGGCGCAGTTGGCGGTCCCGGACATGCGCCTGCCGATCCAGTGTGCGCTCACCTACCCGGAGCGACTGGAGACGCAGGTCCAGTCGCTCGACCTGGCCCGCCTTGGCCGCCTGACGTTCGAGGCGGTGGACCGCCAGAAGTACCCGGCGCCCTTCCTGGCCTACGAGGCCGGGCAGCGGGGCGGCACCTACCCGGCCGTGCTGAACGCCGCCAACGAGCAGGCCGTCCAGCTTTTTCTCTCCGGCTGTCTCCGCTTCGACCACATCCCACGGCTGATCGAGCAGACCCTCCACGCCCACGTGCCTGCGCTGCAGCCCTCGCTGGAGCAAGTGCTGGCCGCCGATGCCTGGGCGCGCGAGCACACTCGGAGACTGGCATTTAGCAGCCGGTAGGCGGCCGGCGGGAGGCAGTCGGCGGAAGGCAGTCGGCAGGGGGTGCGATTCACGATTTTGCGGGCGAAGCGTGGGCCTTTCTGGGAGCGTGGGCCTGCCTGGGAGCGCAGACATCCTGTCTGCGCGGGCGAGCCGCTCCACGCCCCG
>JACQUR010000022.1 GCA_016210245.1 Chloroflexota bacterium | reverse complement strand
TCCACGTAGTCCAGCTCCTCGGCCAGGGAGCAGAACTCGCCGTGCTTCTTCAGCGTCTCACGGAAGAAGTGGGCGAACTCGACCACCAGGTCGTGGGCGACGTCGGGCTTGGTGCGGATGAAGGAGGCGATGGTGTTCAGAGTGTTGAACAGGAAGTGGGGCGAGATCTGGGCGCGCAGCGCCTCCAGCTCGGCCTGGGCCACCCGCGCCGCCTGCACCTCCAGCTCGCCCAGCTCGAGCTGGGCGCTGAACAGCTTGGCCAGCGCGCGGGTCACCTCCAGCTCGGTCGCGCCCAGGGTCGCTCCTCCAGTGTGGTAGAGCTTCAGGCAGCCGATGGTCTTGCCGCGGATCTTGAGCGGGGCGACGATGGCCGAGCTGAGCGGGCAGCTCGGCTCCGGGCAGCCGATGTCCTCTCGCCGGGTCACCAGCGCTGTCCGGCCGCTCTCGAGCACCTGGCGGGTCAGCCCGGTCCGGACCGGCTCGTTGGGCAGGTGGTGGTCGACGCCAGCGCCCACGTAGGCCAGCACCTCCCGCGTGTCGACGATCGACACCGCCTGCACGTCGAGCCGCTCCAGCAGCAGCTCCACCGTGCGCCGCGCCGACTCTCGGTTCAGCCCGGTGCGCAGGTAGGGCAGGGTGTCAGTCAGGATGTTGAGCGTGGCCGTGTGCGCCCGCTCCTTGGTGTCCGCCTGCACCCGGGCGGCCACCGAGCGGCGGATGGCGCGCAGGGCCAGGGCAGTGAGGACCGCCTGCCCGGCGAGCAAGAAGAGCGTACCAGTTCGGTGCGACAACCACGCAGGCAGGATGGAGCTCCGGTTCGAGTGGTCAGTGGCCAGTGGTCAGTGGTCAGTGGCCAGTTCAGAAACTCGCGCTGATGGCTGATCACTGATCACTGGCCACTGACCACTGACCACTGACCACTGACCAAAAGTATAGCACCTGGGCGGGCCACCTTCGGCCCGGCACCGTTTGTGCCTTTTGTTCGGGTTGGCCAGGGCTGAAGACCATGCTTGACCGAGCGCCAGGATGATGAGCAACCTGAACGATGCAGCCGCACGGGCGACACCTCGACGCGGAGACGCGGAGACGCAGAGACGCGGAGAAGGCCCCCGGGGTCCCGTGCCCCCCGCCCGGCCTGAGCTTGTCGAAGGACTCTGCGTCTCCGCGTCTGCCGCTCATCCTGAGCTTGTCGAAGGACCTGAGCTTGTCGAAGGCCCGCGCGTCCAGCCCTCATCCCCCGTCTGTCTGATCTGCGTGCCCCACGGCCTCGGCGCGGAGGAACCTGGCCTGGTCGAAGGGCCGGGCGCGCTGCTGGCGGCCCTTCGGGGGCAGAGCGCTGGCCTGTCGGCGGTGGAGTGGGTGGACGTGGCGGGGGAGGACAACGGCGCAGACCCCTACGCGCGCCAGCACCACCTCGATCGCATCTTCCGCATCAACTGGCGGCTGGCCGAGCGCGTGGCCGCCGCCCGGGTGCGCCAGGAGCTCCCGATCGTGCTGGGGGGTGACCACAGCGTCGCCATCGGCACCTGGGCTGGCCTCAGTCGCGCTCTACCTGGCCGCCGGCTGGGGGTGCTCTGGATCGACGCCCACCCGGACCTCAACACCCCCGAGACCACACCCAGCCACCATGCCCACGGCATGCCACTGGCGGCAATCGTGGGCCGCGGCCACCCGCTGCTGGCCGGGCTCGTGCCGCCCGGCCAGCGGGCGACGCCGCAGCAGGTGGCCCTGGTGGGCATCCGCTCCATCGACCCGGGCGAAGCGGCCTTCCTGGCCGAGCACCCCGAACTGGTCGCCTTGCCCGCTGCCGAGATTCAGAGCCGGGGCAGCGACTGGATGCTGGCCCGGCTCCGGGCCTGGCTTGCTCCCCTGGAGGCGGTCCACCTGAGCCTCGACCTCGACGCCCTCGACCCCTCCTGGGCGCCTGGCGTGACCACCCCGGTCGCGCGTGGCCTGCGCCCGGCGCACGTCTGGGCCATGCTGGACCTGGTCCTCGGCCAGGGCAAACTGGTGGCAGCCGACGTGGTCGAATACCTGCCCCGGCGGGATCGCGCAGGCGCCACGGCCGAGCTGGCGGCCGAGGTGGTGGCGCGGCTCGTCGAGAAGGCAGTAGGCAGTAGGCAGTAGGCAGACCTGGGGTTCGCCGGGGCGCGCTATCACCGTAGTGCCGCCAGGAGTATAATGGCGGCGCCAGTCCCCCATCCCGCTCCGCGAGCGTTCGCGGGAGGTTGCATGCCCCGCCAGTCCCGTGGCCCCCTCTTCTACGGTTGGATTGTGGTGGCGGTTACCTTCGTCATCGTCCTCGTCTCCGCCGGCACCCGCGCCTCGGTCACCACCTTCATCGTCCCGCTGGACGGCGAGTTCGGCTGGAACCGGGCGGCCATCGCCTCCGCCATCTCCGTCAACCTGCTGCTCTACGGCCTGTCGGCTCCCCTATCCGGCCGGCTGATGGACCGCTTCGGCCCGCGCCTGGTGGTGCTGTGCAGCCTGGTGCTGCTCGTCCTGGGCGTGGCCGGCACGCTGTTCATGAGCCAGTTCTGGCAGTTCACCCTGCTCTGGGGCATCCTGGTCGGCCTGGGCGCGGGCGGCAGTAGCTCGGTGCTGTACGCTACCATCGCCAGCCGCTGGTTCGTGGCCCGCCGCGGGCTGGTGCTGGGCTTCCTGGGCAGCGCCAACTCCACCGGCCAGCTCATCTTCCTGCCGTTGCTGATGATGGCCATCGTCGCCTTCGGCTGGCGGGCCGGCGCGCTGGCGATCGTGGCCGTCGTCCTGCTCCTGGCGGCGCTGCCTGTGCTGCTGTGGCTGCGCGACGACCCGGCCGACCTGGGCCTGCGCCCCTACGGAGCCGAGAGCGCCGCGGCCAGGGCTGGCGCGCAGGCCGAGGCGCCCACGGTTCCGCTCCTCCAGGCCGTCCGCACGCCCGACTTCTGGCTCCTGGCCGGCAGCTACTTCGTGTGCGGCGCTACCGCCAACGGCCTCGTGGGTACCCACTTCCTCCCCCACTCCATCGACCACGGCATCCCGGAGGTGACCGCGGCGGCCACGCTCGGGATCATGGGCGGGATGAACTTCGTCGGCACCCTGGGTGCGGGCTGGCTGACCGACCGCCTCGACCCGCGCAAGATGCTGGCCGCGACCTACGCCCTGCGCGGCGTCTCGCTCTTCGTGCTGCCCTTTGTGACCGACTTCTCCGGCCTGTTGATCTTCGCCGTCGTGTACGGGCTGGACTGGTTCGCTACCGTGCCGCCGACAGTGGCGGTGACTGCTCGCCGCTTCGGCAAGGGCTCCGTGGGCACCATCTACGGCTGGATCTTCGCCTCGCACCAGTTCGGGGCGGCGGTGTCGGCCACCATGGCCGGGGCGATCCGCGTCTGGTTGGGCGACTACCAGTACGCCTTCCTGGCCGGCGGTGTCATCGCCATGATCGGGGCAAGCATGGCCCTGCTCATCCGCATGCAGCGCCCCAGCCCCACGGTGGCCCAACCCGGCCAGGCAGTGGCGTAGGGACTGGGAGCTGGGGGCCAGGAACAGGTTGAACGGATTGGAACGGATGGAGCGGGCAACAATCCGTTCCAATCCGTTCAATCCGCTCCCAGAAATCCGTTGACAGCAATCCGTTCCAGCCATCCGTTGGCAGCGCATGCTCGGGTAGTGTGCGACCGTTGGCTGACATACTGAGGACCGCCAGCGGGCTCCCCACCGTTCCCGAAACCGCGCGCATTGCGTGAACGGGGCCAGACACGCCCAGGGCGTGCTGCAACAGCCACGTGCATGGTCGGAACGGATTGCTGTCAACGGATTTCCGGGAACGGATTGAACGGATTTGGAACGGATTGTTGCCCACTCCGTCCGTTCCAATCCGTTCCCGTAATCCGTTCAATCCGTTCCCCGAATCCGTTGACAGCAATCCGTTCCAGTGCAGCCGCCGGGTGGGCTCAGCCCTGCTGAGAGCCGCTACGCCGTCCCTACCCCGTTCGTACCTCTATCTCCCCT
>JACQUR010000242.1 GCA_016210245.1 Chloroflexota bacterium | reverse complement strand
GCGGCCCGTGAGCAGGCCTGGCTCGCCGAGGCACGCCCCATCCTGCCTCTCCGGAGGGGCCCGGTGGGCCGATTTCAATACTTGACATTCCCCGCGGAACCTTAACTTGTTACCAATACCGAGCCGTCGCCCCCTACGGCTCAGCGACCGCCGGCACTGAAACCGGTCACACCCCCGGGTGAGGGGCTTGCGCAGTGAGTGGGAGATGGGATGGCAGGCAGGCGCAGGGCATGAGGTGGTCGGCCGGGTTGAGGGTGGAACAGCGACAGTGCGGCCGCCCCCCCCCCCCCGCACCCAGCGCTGGCTCCACTGGATGGATCAACTCCCGCCACCGGCACGCTGTGCGGCTGCATGAGACGTTGCGAGCCTGGTGTGGCGCCAAGGTGGTAGGCTTCAGTATCGTAAGGCGAGCGCAAACCATGCAGCGGGGTGAGGCAGCAGAGGCAAACCGGGAAGGAGAAGTGGACCATTCGTTTCGAGAAGCTTGATGGGCCCAGGCTAACAGCACAGGAGATGAGCGCACAGCATGTAGCTGCCAAGCAGCGCGGAGCCTACTACACAGACGCGACTGTCGCCGACTTCCTCGTTCGTTGGGCGATCGTGACGGGCCGGGAGAAGGTCTTCGATCCTGGCTTTGGTGGCGGCGTGTTCCTGACAGCGGCAGCGCGTCGCCTGCGCACTCTGGGTGGCGACCCTCGCAGTCAACTCTACGGGATCGAGCTTGACGGGGCCGCATATCGAGCCTTCGCTCAGGGCAGTGACGACGTGTCCACCGCGAGGTTGCTGCACGCCAACTTCTTCGACCTTCGACCAGGCGACATCCCTGCCGTCGACGCTGTGGTCGGCAATCCTCCCTTCATCCGCTACCAGCGTTTCAACGGAGAGGTCCGTCGGACGGCATTACGTCGTGCGTGCGAGGCCGGGGTGAGCATCTCCAGGCTGACCAGTTCCTGGGCACCCTTCCTGGTCCATGCTACGCAGTTTGTCAAGCCGAGTGGACGCCTGGCGATGGTAGCACCTGCCGAACTCGCCCACGCTGGCTACGCCAGGCCGGTCTTGGACTACCTGCGACGAAGCTTCCGTACGACCCGTATCCTCTGCTTCTCCCGCAGGCTGTTCCCGAAGCTATCCGAGGACACCGTACTCGTGCTGGCAGCAGGTCATGGCGAGCCCTTCGAAAGCTTCGTGTTGTTCGACCTCCCCGACGCGTGGGCGCTAGCGGACTGCAGCGATCCGGCGACGGACCTGCCTGGCGGCGTACAGATCGATCCCTCTGCCGTCGGCCAAGGCCGCGAGCGATTGCTGCACTACCTGCTTCCAAAGCGTACTCGCGAGCTCTATCGCCGGCTTCAGGTGTCGACGCAGGTTGCGCCTCTGGGGGAGTTGGCGGACGTTGGCACTGGCTACGTGACGGGCGACAACAGCTACTTCCACGTAGGCCAGACCGTCGTCCAGAGCTATGAGCTGCCGCAGCGCTTCCTGCGCCCGGCAGCGCGGAGTAGCTCGGACGTAACGGGGCTGCGCTTCACCCGCCAGGACTGGGAAGCACTCCATCGTGCTGGAGCCGCCAACCTGCTGCTCCATCTCCCCGGCGGGCAGCAGTTGCCAGACTCGGTGCAGGCCTACCTGCGTCAAGGGGTGCTGAAGGGTGTGCCGACACGTTATAAGTGTCGCGTGCGCGACCCCTGGTACTGGGTACCCCACGTCTACCAGGCTGATGGCTTCTTGACCTATATGAGCGGGTCGGCCCCGAAACTGGTGGCTAACGAAGCAGATGCTGTAGCACCGAACACGCTGCATGTCGTGCGGCTGCTATCTGCTCGTCGGCTTGATGCTCTGGGACTGGCTACCGCATGGCAGGCCTCGCTTTCTGCCTTGAGCTGTGAACTCGAAGGCCACAGTCTTGGGGGTGGGATGCTCAAGCTGGAGCCTACAGAAGCAGGGCGGGTGTTGATCGCTGTTCCCGATCTTGATGCGGCACTACTCACGGAACTAGCTGTTGAAGTGGACGCACTCCTGCGTGAAGGTCGAGCGGAGGCGGCTCGAGCTCGCACAGATGCGCTCATGTTACGGCGTGGTCTCGGGCTGTCCGAGGCCCACGTCCAGGCATTACGCGAGGGGTGGCTCTCGCTCCGAGCGCGCCGTCTCAACCGTTGAAGGAGAGGTGAGTTGGCTCTCGTAGATGCGGTCAGGGCCGCAGGGCTCATGCCTCCTCCGAATGCACCACAAGCATCGGAGAAACGCTATTCGGAACTCCTGTCCGCGGCGCTGGCTGTCGAGGTTGCCGACGGTCTGCGCGCCGTCCGTTTCCCCAGGGTGAAACCGCTACGAGATGGGCCAGGGGAAAAAGAGTTCCAACTTGTCCAGCCGCGCCAGCAGTGGCACGCTCACACCTCCACTGTGGCCAGCGCTGGCGCTGCCCGTTCCTCGGGGATGGGCTCGCCGCTCGCCTCCGCGTCCTCCAGGTAGAGACGGATCGCGTCCTTCGCGTTGGCCAGCGCCTCCTCGACGGTCTCGCCCTGCGTGTAGCAGCCCGGCAGGGCGGGCACGCTCACCGAGTAGCCGCCCGCCTCGGGCTCCGGGGCCAGGATGATGGTGTAGCGTCGCGTGGCGCCCGCGCTCATAGCAACCTCCTAAACTCGCAGCGCCTCCGCAGCGGTCACGCGCGGCAGCTTGTCCGTCATTACAGCCTTATCCCCCGGGCTCAGTCGTCTGTAGGCCTCTCTGGCCCGCTCGTCGGCCGCGCTGGCCCCGTAGCGGCTCAGCATGCTCCTGGAGCGCCAGCCAGCCAGGCGCATCAGGTCGCCCTCCTGGCCGCCGCTGCTGAGCCACTGGTGGGCGAAGGTGTGGCGGAAGAGGTGCGGGTGCAGCGGGCCGAGCCCGGCCTGAGTGGAGCGGTCCCGCACCACCTGGGCGATGCCGCTCTCGGTCATCGGTCCGGCCAGGCCGAGCCATAACTCCTGGCGATCGGCATCACGGTGGCCAGCCCGGATACGCAGGATACGACTCCTCCAGTTATCGTCTCACAGCGCCCGTCCAGTTGTCGTCTCGGGCAGCGTTGTGCGGAGGAGCCGGCGTCACCGAGGGGTCGGACTCTTGGCGTTCTGACGCCAACTGGCGCCCCAGGCAGGATTCGAACCCGCGGCCCGCTGCTTAGAAGGCAGCTGCTCTATCCCCTGAGCTACTGGGGCATGGGCATGGCCCAACGTCTCAATTATACCTGGGCCACAGCCTCCCAGGCCGCGCGGGCCTGGCTACCAGGAGCCACGCCGCTCCGCCCCGCGGGCGCCAGCAGCGTCCTGCCGACGTGCCCGGGCTTCGGGCTGGACTCGATGGGGCGCGGCCCTCGACGGGGTACCCTCAGTCGCGCAGCGCTCCGGCGACGCCCAGGCCGGCGGTCTCCTTCTTCCAGCCGACGATGCGCGGGCTCTCCTCGGGCGGGAAGCTGGCGTCGCAGAAGGGGCAGTGGGCCTTGATGCCCTCGACGCTCAACAGCGAGGGGCTGACGACGAAATCCTGGCGGCACCTGGGGCAGCGGACGTAGGCGCAGATGCCCATAGTACTCTCCTCCATGTCGGAGTGCCGATTTGAGAGTGCAGAGTGCAGATTCGCAATCTGCACTCTGCACTCTCAAATCGGCACTCGGTTCACGCCCAGTAGCTGGTGCGGTCGATCGGGATGCGGGCGAGCACGTCTCTGGGGATGTACTCCTCCAGCTTGACCCGCTCCATCG
>JACQUR010000241.1 GCA_016210245.1 Chloroflexota bacterium | reverse complement strand
GGGCGGGCTCGCCAGGGGCCGCTCGGCCACGGGGCGTGGAGCGGCTCGCCCGCGCAGACATGAGGTCTGCGCTCCCAGGCAGGCCCACGCTCCCAGAAAGGCCGGCGCTTCGCCCGCACAATCGTGAAGGGCACCCCAGCAAAGGGGGGTGGTGGACAGCGCTGGCAAGGCAGGGTACCCTTAACGGCACGTGTTGAGGAGATGCCATGCCAAGGGATGCCGAGGGATCGCGCTACTTCTACCAGTCGGCGCCAGAGCTGCCGGGCGGCGCGGTGGACGTGCTGGTGATCGGAGGCGCCGCCGCGGCCTGCTTCGCCGCCCTGGAGGCCGCCAAAGCGGGCCTCCAGGTGCTCATGCTCGACAAGGGCATTGTCGGGCGCTCGGGCTCCACGCCCACCTCCGGGAGCGCCCCGGCGGTCTGCTTCCCCCAGTACGTCTCCCCGTCCAACCCCGAGTCGGACTCGCTCGAGCGCTTCTTCGAGGATCTGCGGGCCACCGGCGAGCTGGTGAACGACCCGCGGCTGGTGCGGGTCTTCGTGGACGAGGCGCCGCGCCGCGTGCTGGATACGGCCAACATGGGCGTCCGCTACGTGCGCACTCCAGATGGCCGCTTCCGCCAGCATGCCACGATGGGGCACACGCGCCCGCGCACGCTCACCCCCATCGGCCGCAGCCGGTCCGTGCTCGGCACCCTGCGGCGCGAGCTGCTCCACCGAGGCGTGCGGATCGTCGAGCGCACCGCGGCGGTGCGCTTGCTCGTGGAGGACGGGCAGGTGGCCGGCGTGGTCGGCCTGGATGTGCTGACCGGCCAGGTGCGGGTCTTCCCAGCCCGAGCGGTGGTGGTGGCCGGCGGGAGCGCGACCGCGCTGTTCCCCTACCAGAGCGCCAGCTTCCTGACCACGGGCGATGCCTGGGTGCTCGGCTACGAGGCCGGGGCGCGCCTGGCCAACGTGGAGTTCATGGAGTTCACCCTCATCCCCAAGCTCGGGCGGACCATCATCCCCTCCGGCGGCATCTCGCCCTACCTGACCTTTGGCGGCAAGCTGTACGACCGGCACGGGGAGCGCATCCTGAAGCGCTACGACCCGGAGCGGATGGAAGGGGCGAGTCGCGGGACCATCGTCTACGCCGTCTACTCGGAGATGCAGGCCGGCCGCGGCCCCATTACCAATGAGCCCGCCGACTTCAACGAGGCGCAATGGCACGAGGTGCCGGACATCACCCAGCGCCTGGACGCCCTGGGCCACGACTATCGGAACGAGCAGTTCGAGTGGGTGCCGGCGCTGCACACCTGCCTGGGCGGGATGCTCGTCGACGCCGAGGCCTGGACCGGGGTGCCCGGCCTGTGGGCGGCGGGCGAGAGCGCGTCCACCATCCACGGCGCCAACCGCCTGTCCTCCTGCGCGATCCCCGACTGCTACGTGTTCGGCGCGCGCGCGGGCCGGGCTGCTGCCCGCCATGCCCTGCGCACCTACCAGCCCGGGCCAGCGGCGCCCGGCCAGGCTGCTCGGGAAGCGGAGGCCTTGCGCGCCCACTTCAGTACCAACGGAGAGCAGCCGGCGGACCTCTACCAGCGCATCCGGGAGGTCGCCTGGAGCTCCCTGGGGTTGTCGCGGGACGCGGCGGGCCTGCACAACGCCCTGGCCGAGATCGACGCTCTGCGCCGCGTGCCTGTGGCGGTGGCGGACACCGCCAGCCTGGTCAAGGCCGTCGAGGTCCGCAGCCTGCTGCAGACCGCCGAGTTCGTCGCCCGGGCCGCTCAGGCGCGAACCGAGAGCCGCGGCCAGCACCATCGCACGGACTTTCCGGCCCGGGATGACGAGCGCTGGCTGCGCTGGGTGGTCTTGCAGCGCAGCGAGCAGGGCGTGCAGGTGAGCGCAGCTCCCATCCCCAGTCCCGAGCCCGCTCTCCAGGACTGAGGACGGAGTGCTGAGTGCTGAGTCCTGAGTCCTGAGTAGGGGGATCTCACTCAGGACTCAGGACTCAGCACTCAGTCCTTCGCGCGTGGTGGCGGGAGGCTACTCGCCATGGCAGCACCAGACAGCTTGACACCTGGAGCGAGCCAGCACCGGCGCTCTGTCGGCACGCCGGTCCGTCCGGTGGAGGCCGGCCGGTTCCTGGTCGGCGCCGGGCGGTACACCGCCGACCTGCGGTTGCCAGGCATGCGCCACGTGGCCTTCGTGCGCAGCCCCCATGCCCACGCGCGCGTGCGGTCCATCGACCCCAGCGCGACCCTGGCTCTGCCCGGCGTGAGCGCCGTCCTGCTCGGGCGCGAGGCCGTCGAGCGCGCGACTCCGCTCAGCAGCGGTCGCCACGAGGTCGGGGACCTGAGCGGGTCGTGGCTGCGCGCCTGCGACTGGCCATGCATGGCGGTCGACCGTGTACGCTACGTGGGGGAGATCGTGGCGGCGGTGGTCGCGGACGATCGGTATCTGGCCGAGGATGCCGCCGAAGGTGTCGCGGTCGAGTACGAACCACTGCCGCCCATCGTCGACCCCGAGCAGGGCTCGCGCCCGGGCAGCCCGCGGCTGCACGAGCAGGTTCCAGACAACGTCCTGGCCCATTTCACGTTCGAGGCTGGCGCGGTGGACGAGGCCTTCGCCCGGGCCGCGCTGGTGCTGCGCGAGCGCTTCCGCACCAACCGCCTCAGCCCCTCGCCCCTGGAGTGTCGCGCCGTGGTGGCCCAGTACGATCCACCCCGGGGCGAGCTGACGGTCTGGATCAGCTCCCAGGCGCCCCACCTGGTCCGGACCGCGCTCAGCGACGTGCTCTCTCTGCCCGCCGAGCGCATCCGGGTGATCGCGCCGCACGTGGGCGGTGGGTTCGGCGCCAAGCACCCCATCTACCCTGAGGAGATCGTCCTCAGTCTGCTGGCCCTGCGCTCAGGCGGAACCGTGCGCTGGGTGGAGGATCGGCGCGAGCACCTGGCCGCCGGCCATCACGCCCGCGACCAGGTCCACGAGGTCGAGCTGGCCGCCGACGAGGAGGGGCGGATCCTGGGCATCCGCGACCGCTACCTGGTGGACGTGGGCGCCTACTCGGTCTATCCCCAGACGGGTGGGCTCGAGGCGCTTCAAACCGGGCGGCTGCTGCCCGGCCCGTATCGCGTCCCGAGCTACCGATGGGAGTCGCGCGCGGTGCTGACCAACAAGGCGCCGGGCGGCCCGTACCGCGCCGTCTCGCGCCCGGTGGGGAACTTCGTGCTGGAGAGCCTGCTGGAGCGCGTCGCCCGCACCCTCGGGCTGGACCCGGTGGCGGTGCGGCGCAGGAACCTGGTCCAGCCGGGCGAGTTCCCCTATCAGGCGGTGACCGGCCTGACGTATGACAGCGGGAGCTACGTCGAGGCGCTGGACCTGCTCGAGCGCCTGGTCGACCGGCCGCGCTTCCGCGAGCAGCAGCGCCGAGCGCGCGAGGCGGAGCGCTTCCTGGGCGTGGGCTTCGCCTGCTTCAACGAGCTGGCTGCTCAGGGCTCGCGGGCGATCAACCTCGGGCGCGGGCACGACAACTTCAGCGGCTATGACTCGGCGGTGGTGTCGATCGACACCGGCGGCTACCTGAGCGTGGCGCTGGGGGTGACCTGCCAGGGGCAGAGCCACGAGACGGTGTTCGCCCAGCTCCTGGCCGACGAGTTCGGGGTCGATCCTTCCCAGGTGACGGTGCGGGAGGGCGACACGGCCACCACCCCCTTCGGCATGGGCGCCTTCGGCAGCCGCAGCATGGTGGTGGGAGGCGGCGCGCTGCTCCTGGCCGCCCGCCGCCTGCGCCAGAAGGTCTTCCGCCTCGCCGCCCACCTGCTGGAGGCCAGCGCCTCCGACCTGGAGCTGGCAGACGGCTGGGTACGGGTACGCGGAGTGCCGGACCGAGGCCTCTCCCTCAAACAGGTCAGCCGCGTCGCCCACTTCGACCCGACCCGGCTGCCGCTGGACATGGAGCCCGGCCTGGTGGAGCTGGCGCGCTACGACCCGCCACCCGGCACCTGGTCCAACGGCTGCCAGGCCGCGGTGGTCGAAGTGGACCCCGAGACCGGCCAGGTGCGGCTGCTGCGCTACCTGGCGGTGGAGGACTGCGGGCGAGCGATCAACCCCCTGGTCGTCGACGGGCAGGTGCGTGGCGGCATCGTCCAGGGCATCGGCCAGGCGCTGCTCGAAGAGATCCGCTACGACGAGAGTGGCCAGCTCCTGGCCGGCAGCTTCCTGGACTATCTGCTGCCCACAGCTTCGGACCTGCCGTCGATCGAGCTGGCCCATCTCAGCACCCCCTCGCCGATCACCGTGGATGGCTTCAAGGGTGTGGGCGAGAGCGGCCCGATCAACCCGCTGGCCGCGATCGCCAACGCCATCGTCGATGCGCTCTGGCCGCTCTCCCTGCGGCTGGCCGAGACGCCGCTGACGCCCGAGCGGGTGCGGTGGGCGATCGCGGCGGCACTGCGGCGCCGAAGCAACCCACAGGCTACACGCTCTTGACACTCGAGGAACTGCGGCATGCCCTGGAGGAGCGGGCGATCACCGACGTACAGATCGACCGGGACAAGCAGCTCATGGAGTCGGATGTTCGGCGATCGCCCTCGCCCCGAGTCGGCACCCCGCACCACCCGCCGCGGGTTCATGTCAGCCCTGAAGCGGGAACTCCCCGACGCCCTCAAGAAGCTCCAGCACGGCAACATCGCCCCGATCGACCTGGCCCAGGCGGCGATTGGGCCTGGCATGGCCGTCTTCTCGCGCTACGCTGGCGTGCTGGAGCTCGACGGCAAGCCCATGCCCGTGCGCACCGCGCTCGCGCTCATCAACCAGGCGCTGGACGAGGTGCTGGCCGAGCAGGAGGGGGAGTTCGACCCAGCCACGCGGTGGGCGGTCGCCTGGTTCGAGCAGCACGGCATGGCGGAGGGGGCGTTCGGCGAGGCCGAGACCCTCTCAAAGGCCAAGAACACGGCAACGAATGTGCTGGTGGAGGCAGGTATCGTGACCGCGAAGGGCGGGAAGGTGTGGCTGCTGCGCCGGGATGAACTGGCCGCCGACTGGGATCCGGCCGCCGATGGGCGGGTGACGGTGTGGGAGATGGCCCAGCACCTGGTGCGCGCGCTGGAGCGCGAGGGCGAGCGCGGGGCGGCCCGGCTGCTGGCGCAGGTTGGCGCCGAGGGGGAGGTGGCCCGCGACCTGGCCTACCGCCTGTACACGATCTGCGAGCGCAAGCGCTGGGCCCAGGGGGCGCTGGGCTACAACAGCCTGGTGGTGGCCTGGCCGGAGATCGTGCGGCTGGCGTTGGAGGATGGCGGAGGCTCCGCCCAGCCGGGACTGCTGTAGAACGGAGGGGCGCGGATGTTGCGGTCGCTACGCCTGGAGCGTGTGAAATCCTGGGCCGATACGGGCCAGATGAAGCTGGCGCCCATCACCGGCCTGTTCGGGACCAATAGCTCGGGCAAGACCAGCATCCTCCAGATGCTGATCGTGCTCAAGCAGACCGCCGAGTCGACCGACCGCGCCCAGGTGCTGAACCTGGGTGACGACCGCGCCCTGGTCGACGTCGGAACCTTCCGCGACCTGGTCTACGGCCACGTCTCGCCGGGGGCGATCGACTGGTCCTTGACCTGGTCGCTGCCCGAGTCGCTCAAGGTGCTCGACCCCGAGCAGCCCAACGCAATCCTGTTCTCGACCCGGGAGCTTCACTTCGCGGCTCGTGTCATGGAGATCGAAGGGGCTCCCTCGCCTCGCCTCGTGGTTGACTCGTTCCAGTACCGCCTGGAAGACGAGGACTCGGGGACGGAATACTGCTTCGGCATGCAGCGCGGCAACGAGAAGGCGGACCAGTTCGAACTGACCGCGAGCAACTTCGAGTTCAAGCGTCCCCGGGGCCGACCGCCGAGGCTGCCGGCTCCGGTCAAGTGCTATGGCTTCCCCGACCAGGTCTTTGGCTACCACCAGAACGCTGGTTTCCTGGCCGAGCTTCAGCTTGCGTTCGAGGAGTTGCTCAACCGCCTCTACTACCTGGGTCCGCTGCGCGAGTATCCGAAGCGCCAGTATCTCTGGGCCGGTGGGCAGCCCTCGGATATGGGCCGACGGGGCGAGCGGACGATCGACGCCCTGCTCGCCTCGCGCGATCGCGCCGACCTGATCTCCCGCGGGCCTCGTCGACGGCTCCGCCCGCTGGAGTGGGTGGTGGCGGACTGGCTCAAGAAACTGGGGCTGGTTCATACCTTCGAGGTGAACCGAATCTCCGAGCAGAGCAACCTCTACCAGGTGTACGTGCAGAAGAGCTCGAGTTCGGCAAAGGTACTGATCACTGATGTGGGCTTCGGCGTGTCGCAGATCCTGCCGGTGCTCACCCTCTGCTACTACGTACCGCAAGGCTCCACCATCATCCTGGAGCAGCCGGAGATCCACCTCCATCCGTCCGTGCAGGCCGGCCTGGCCGACGTGCTCATCGACGCCGTCAAGACTCGCCACGTGCAGATCGTGCTGGAGAGCCACAGCGAGCACCTCCTGCGCCGCCTGCAACGCCGCATCGCCGAAGAGGAGCTTCCCTCTACCGATGTGGCGCTCTACTTCTGTGAGATGCAGAATGCAAGCTCGAAGCTCACGCCGCTGCAGGTGGACCTATACGGAAACATTACCAACTGGCCCCCAGACTTCTTCGGCGACGAGCTTGGCGAACTGGCGGCGATGACCGAGGCGGCCATGAAGCGAGAACTGGCCGAGGCGGCGAGGTGAAGGCGGTGGTTGTGGACACGAACGTTCTGGCGGCGGCCAACCGCTCGGACCGGAAGTTCGTCGCGGTGGCCCGCGCTTGCCAGCGTAGACCGCCGGTGGTCAACGCGACGGACACAGACTGGTGGCTGTTTCGCGATGCACTGAAGCGGCATGGGGTGGAGGTCGAGTTCTTGTGCCCCGACCTCATGGTCAGCCCACGCCTCACAGGGGGGAATTAAGCGATGGCAACCAGCAACCACGAACAGGTCGGCCAGGCGCTGGAGCTGCTCAACCAGGGGCTGCGGCCCTTTGTGGAACGGAAGCCTTTGCCTATGCCGAAGGATGGGACGAAGCGCGGCAGCGCTACCTGGGGCTGCGCGCCGGAGCAACGGGCAGCGTCGTGCTGGACGGGCACAGCCTGGTGGTCAAGCCGGAGGCCGCGCGCCGCCAGTTCGACGCGCACGAGGCTGCCCGCGGCGAGGCCGGGTCGCCTGAGTACCGCGAGCCCGAAGCCGGAGCAAAGTCGGGTTTCTCCAGCGGTCAGCGCCCCCACTACGGTGGTGGTGTCCTGCTCCCTCCCCCGATCGAGCCCGTCAAGCTGCGCCGCTTCCAGGTAGTTGGTCCGGTAGGGATGGGGAGTCACCTCCCCACCCCCCGGTCAGAACCCGGCGTGCGGATTGCCCGCACCGGGCTCCCCAGGACAGATCGGCCGCGCGAAGGGTCGGCCTTAGACCCACGTCTGCGTCAGGTGGGGCCGAGGCAGTTGGAACCACGGTTTGGCATCCAGGGTGGGCCAGTCGCACGTGCGCCGCGCCTTGTCGCTCCGACGCCGCAGCGTCTGTTGCCAGAGCCTCCGGACCCGCCGATGGACGCTGTAGAGCGCCCGCCAACACAGCCGCAGTCCAAAGTACTGGTAATAGCCGTTCAGCGCCTTCGCCAGGTAGGCTTGATGCACCCGCACCCGCTGGTGCTTGTTCGCCTTCAGCCACTCCGCGATCCGCCGTAGGAACCGCTCCCGCGCCTTCACGCTCGGCTTTCGACCAACCTGCACCTGCCCAGTCCGCGTCTTCGCCAGGAAGTGGGTGAACCCCAGAAAGGTAAAGCTGGCTGGCTTGACCACCAGGCCCCTGCTTCCCTTGAGCAGGTTGCCGTCGAAGAGCCGCACGGCGGTCTTCTCCGGCGCGACTTGCAGCCCAAAGGCCGCCACTCGCTCCTCCACTTCCCGACGGAAGCGCTCCGCGTCCCCGCGTTCCCGGAACACCGCCACGAAGTCGTCCGCGAACCGCGTCAGCCCGGCGTAGCCTCGACAGCCCTTCTTGAAGCGCCGCTCGAACCACAGGTCCAACGCGTAGTGCAGATAGCTATTCGCCAGCACCGGGCTGACCGGCCCACCTTGCGGCGTCCCGTCCGTACTCCGGGTGACCACTCCGTTCTCCAGGACGCCGGCCTTCAGCCATTTGCCTATCAAACGCAGCAGCCCTCCGTCGTTCACCCGATGCCGGAGAAACTTCCGCAGCCACTCGTGGTTGACGTGGTCAAAGTACCCCCGGAGGTCGACCTCAACGACGTACCGCCCCCAATGCTGCATCGTCCCATCGCGGAGCTGATGCAGCGCTGTGTGCGGGCTTCGCCCCGGTCGAAACCCGTGGGAACACTCCAGAAAGTCCTGCTCGTAGACCGCCGAGAGCACCCAGGCCACCGCCTTCTGCACCACCCGATCCTCGATCGTCGTGATGCCGAGCGGGCGTTGCCCACCGCTCGCCTTCGGGATGTACACTCGCCTGATCGGCGGTGCCTGGTACCGACCGCTTCTCAGCCGGTCGTACAGATCCCGCAGGTTCTGACCGAGCTTCGCCTCGTAGTCCTCGTAGCTTTGCCCGTCTACTCCTGGCGCCGCCCGCTTGCGCAGCGACCGGAACGCCAGCAGCAGCAACTCCTCGTCCACATACTGGACCACGTTGGTGAGTCGAGCCACCTTCTTCGCTCGCGCGGCCAGTTCGGCGAGTTTCGTGGACACGGTTCGTTCTGCCTCGGGTGCAGCCGTGGGTCCCCCACCAAACAAGCTGCCCTGCTCCGCCCCTTCCCTCCGCGGGCGTTGCCCCGCCTCCTCGGTACTACGGGCGGATCCGCCGCCCTTGGGTGCATGGCGGTCGCTCGGCCTCACCGCTTTGCTTCCGCTACTCGTCATCTGAGACCCCCAAGGG
>JACQUR010000228.1 GCA_016210245.1 Chloroflexota bacterium | reverse complement strand
CGCTCACCCTGAGTCTGTCGAAGGCCCCCGCTCATCCTGAGTCTGTCGAAGGACCCGGCTCGTTTTGAGCTTGTCGAAGGCCCCCGCTCACCCTGAGTCTGTCGAAGGCCCCCGCTCAGCGCGGCACCTCCACCCCCGCCAGGATGCGGGCCACGGCATCGTCGGCGGTGACGCCCTGGATCTCGGCCTCGGGCTTGAGGACGACGCGGTGGCGGTAGGCGGGGGGCACCAGTGCCTTGACGTCGTCCGGCAGCACGAAGTCCCGGCCCTCCATCACCGCGCGTACGCGGGCGCCCCGCAGCACTGCGATCGAGGCGCGCGGGCTGGCGCCGAGCACCAGGTCGGGGGAGCGGCGCGAGGCGCGGGCGATGGCGGTGAGGTAGCCGAGCACCGCGTCGTCGACCCGCACCGTCTCGGCCTCGCCCTGCAGGGCGAGCACCCGCTCGGGCGCCAGCAGAGGGGTCAGCTCGTCCGCCAGGCGATGGGGGTTGAAGCCGCGCTGGTGGCGACGGAGCACCTCCTCCTCCTCGTCCGCAGAGCGGTAGTCGACCAGCACCTTGAACTGGAAGCGGTCGAGCTGCGCCTCCGGCAGCGGGTAGGTGCCCTCATATTCGACCGGGTTCTGGGTGGCCAGGACGATGAAGGGCGCGGGCAGCGGCGAGCTCTGGCCCTCGATGGTCACCTGGTGCTCCTCCATGGCCTCGAGCAGTGCAGCCTGGGTCTTAGCCGGGGCGCGGTTGATCTCGTCGGCCAGCACCACGTGGGCGAAGATCGGCCCGTGGTGAATGTGGAAGCGGTTGGTGGCCAGGTCGAACACGCTCGTGCCGACCACGTCTGAAGGCATCAGGTCGGGCGTGAACTGGACACGCTTGAACTCGCCCTGGATGAGGCGGGCGAGCGTCTTGGCGAGCAGGGTCTTGCCCGTGCCCGGCACGCCCTCGAGCAGGATGTGGCCGCCGGAGAACAGAGCGATGGCGACCTGCTCGAACGGCTCCTCGAGCCCGACCAGCACTCTGGCGGCCTCGTCGCGCAGCCGCGTCCAGGCCAGGCGCAGAGTCACGTCTTCCCGTAGTTGCATGTTGCTCCTCCGTGGTCCGTGGTCCGTGGTCCGTGGTCAGTGACGTCGCCAGCCTTTGCTCATCCCCGCTCGTCCTGAGCTTGTCGAAGGACCCCGTGTCTCCCCGTCTCCACCGCGCAGCACGCGAAGCATCTGTTCGAGGGCGCGGACGTGGACCAGGAGCCCGCGCTCGCCCAGGCGCGGGCGGTCGAGCGCCGCCAGGCGCTCGGCGAGCCCGGCCGAGTCGATGGGCCAGCGCTCGGCGAGCCGGCGCGCGAGGTCCGCGGCGGGCAGGTCGGCCCGCACGCCCAGGGTGCGCGCCAGGTGGCGGCGCAGCAGGTGCGTGTACTGCGCCTGCGCCCAGTCGGCGGCGCGCGCCCGCTGCAAGAGTCCGGCGAAGGCGGTGACGTACTCGCCGCTGGACCGGCGGGGCGTGCGCTCCGGGACGAGGGCCGGGCCGAAGCGTCGCCCACCCCAGACCAGGAAGCCAAAGCTCACGGCGGCCGCGTACATCAGCGCCCAGCCCCAGGGCGACGAGCGCACCACCCCGGCCAGGTCGGGCGGTTCGATGATGCCGTGGTGGCGCTCGTCGAAGGCCACCGCCCGCAGGGTCGGGTGGCGGGCCAGCACGTTCAGGAGGAAGGTGGCGTTGTCGTCCTCGCCCAGGCCCTGGTTGGTGAACAGCGCCTCGCTCGCCGCGGCGTAGACGCGCCCGCGCCCCAGGAGGCGCGCGGCGGCGAGGACGCGGCCACCATCGCCCATCAAGGGCAGCCAGGTGTCGTCGCGCAGCTCGAGCCCGCTCGAGCTCTGCACGACGAAGCGCGACCCCGGCGGCGCGCTGAAAAACGGGAACGACGGGGCAACGCGCTCGACCATCGGCCCGAAGCGCAGCGCGAGCGCCAGCTCATCCGCCAGACCGTCACTCGGGAGGCCCGGCGCAGCGCCCTCACCTGGCAGCATGCTGGGCACGTACACGAGCACACCCCCACGCCGCACCCAGTCGAGCGTGGCCCGCGCCTCCGCGCGGTCGAAGCGGCGTGTGGGCCGCAGGACGAACAGCAGCTCGGTCGACTCGTCGGGCGAGGCAGCCAGGCCCTCCATCCGCCCAACCTGGTAGCCGAGCTGATCGAGCCACAGCGCCAGCGCCAGCGCCCCGGCCGGGCAGGCGTCGCGGCTGGAGAGCAGCCGGCCGCCGAGGGAGCGCTGGTCGCACCCGGCGGCGGACTGGGCGGCCACGGCGCCGCCCAGGAGCAGCAGCGCCAGCATCAATGGGGCACGGTGGCGGAGGAGGAGACGGATCACGGCGTCGCCTCGCGCACCCGCCCGGCCAGCCTCAGCAGCTCGCGGTAGTCGGCGTCGGTCACCGTGTCTTGCCCGTACCACAGGCGGTCGAAGCGCGCGACAACCGGCGCCAGGGCGGCGGCGACCGATGGCTGGGTGGCGAGCCGGGCCAGGTGCTCGCGGTTGGTCGCGGCGCGGTCCAGGCGGGCCCAGCCCTGCGCCTCGATCGAGAGCAGCGCCGAGAGGAGCACGAAGTGGCAGGCCTCGCGGTACTGCCCCGCCGCGGCGTAGCGCTGGGCAGCGGCCAGCGCCTCGGCGGCGGTCGGCGGCAACGGCTCGTCCGAGGCGGCGACCTCGGCCTGAGCCACGAGGGCGGCCCGCAGGCCGCGCCGATACAGCAGGACCAGCCCGGCGATGGCCAGCAGCCCCAGGGCCAGCGCCGCGGGCCCGGAGACAACCTCGGTGAAGACCCAGCGCAGCAGGTCGAGCAGGCGATCGAACGGCCAGCGGACGAGGTTCCACACGACCCGCGCCGCGGCGTCGATCAGCACCGCGACCGGCACGAGCCAGGAGGGCAGGAGCGACTGCACGCTCGGAGACTTGAAGGGCGGGTTGGACAGGATGCGGTCGAGGCTGGACCGGGCGGCGGGATCGAGCGCGCCCGCCGGGGGTTCCAGCGCCTCCTGGGCCGCAGCCAGACGCGCCCGAGCGCGCGCCAGCTCCGGCGGGCTGGCGGCCAGCGGATCGCGCAGCCAGGTGAAGTCGGCCAGTTCCGGGGCGGCGGCCAGCGCGTCGAGCGCGGCGCGCGCGAGGGCGGGCCGCTCGGCCACCGGCGCCTGGCTGGCCTGCTCGACCAGAGCCAGCGCACGCGCCACGGCGGAGCGCGCCTCCTGCGGGCCTGCAGCAGTTCCAGGGGTGGCGAGGGCGAAAGCCGCGACCAGCGCCGCGGCCAGGGCGAGGCGTCTCACTCGGTGCGCGTCACCTGCCGCGCGCGCTGCTCCAGGTCGAAGCCTTCGGAGCGCGCGCGCAACTCGTAGTAGAGGACGACGAAGATGGCCATCTCGAAGGGGGTCAGGAGGACGCCGACGACGGCACTGCCAAGCGTGCTGAACAGCTCCAGGATAGCGGGACTGCCGGCGACGAAGCTCAGGATGCCTCCGACGATCCCGAAAACGGCAGCAGCGACGATGCCCAGGATACTGCCAATCGCGCCCGCGGCCAGGATCACGACAAAAGTGTGCCACCAGGCCGCCCGGGTCAAGCTCCAGCTCCGGCGCAGGGAGGCGATGGGGCCAATGCCCTCCAGCGCCAGTGCGATCCAGGAGACCGACCAGCGGACGCCGAGGAAGATGCCCAGCGGCAGCAGAATCAGGAGCGGGATGGCCAGGATGATGGCGAGCAGGGTCCAGAGGAGCAAGAAGCCGAGGCGCCTCGAGGCAGCGTGATACAGGCTGAGCGGCTCGAGCTCGGTCGGCTCGCCGGTCGGCTCGATCAGCCGGGCGCAGGCAAGAGCGAGGGCCAGCGCGGCGAGAGAGCTGCCGATGGTGAGGAGCAGCGAGCCGAGCGATGAGCCTACCGCCGCAACGGTGAAGAGGGCGCGAGCGACCTCGTAGACCACGTACGCGGGGACCAGGCCCCATGCGCCGACCACCACGAGTCTCCGGAAGTTGCGGCGCGTCAGGGTGAAGCCGGTATCGAGCACCTCGCCAATGCCCATGGGGGCGATGACGATGCTCGGTCGGGGGACTCCCATACGCTCACCTCCACTGGACCGCTGAACTGGCGACTCTACCACCTTGACTCTACTACTTGCCGCGAAGGGCTGCCAGCGCTGAGGGTCCGCCCAGTTCTGGTGCGTGGAGGACGTAGGGGCAGACGGCCCTGACTCTGTTGGTTTTTGAGTCCTGGCACCGGGGGAGAGCGAGGTGATGGCTCACCGCGCGTGGCGCCCGGAGACGTTCCAGG
>JACQUR010000021.1 GCA_016210245.1 Chloroflexota bacterium | reverse complement strand
GTATAAATTATTTTAGAAATGGATAAGAAAAAACTATTATACATATTACTTGCAGTCCTTGGTCTTTCTATTTTATACAGGGTAACTACTACTCAAGAGGATAAGCGAGCGCCTTTAAAGTATAAGACGGGTAGTGTAGAAGCAGCCAGAAGTCCTAAGACGTTGAGTAAGGATGAGATGCCGCGAATAGAGCTGGCAAAACTTAAGTCTGTTAAGAGAGGGCCTCCTGCAGATGGCGTAAATCTATTCTATCCTTTTTTTATAAAGGCAGAGCCTCCTAAACCACCACCGCCGCCTGTTCAACCGCCGCCTGTGCCACCGGACTCTTCCACAACCGCCACGCGGCGCTGGCGCTGCGTGGCCAGGAAGAGAGCGATCAGGTTCTGTGCCGTCTGGCCGTGGATGAGCTGGCCGAAGGCATGCGCCTCGGCCTCCAGCCCGGCCGCCATGCCCCGCTCGCGGCCTGTGGCGATCGCTTCCAGCGCCGCCAGCGGAGCAGGGTAGTGGCCCCGCGTCTCGCGCTCCACCCGCTCCCGGGCGCGGCGGTAGATGATCTGCCGCCCCAGCGGCGTCGCCTCCGTAGCAGAAAGCAGAAGGCAGAAGGCAGAAGGCAGTAAGCCAGTACGCCTTCTGCTTTCTGCCTTCTGCCTTCTGCCTTCTGCCCACTGGACCGCGGCCTCGAGCAGCGCGGCCGGGTGGACCACCTCGTCCACCAGTCCGGCCCGCAGCGCTCGCCGCGCCGAGAGGCGGCGGGCACCCAGCACCAGGTCCAGGGCCCGCACCAGTCCGACCAGGCGGGGCAGGCGCTGGCAGCCGCCGCCCGCGGGCAGCAGGCCCAGTTGCACCTCCGGCAGGCCCACGCTCACGCTCGGGCTATCGGCAGCCACCCGGTAGTCGCACGCCAGCGCCACCTCGAAGCCACCGCCCAGGGCCGCCCCGCCGATCGCCGCCACGGTTGTACAGGGCAGGCTCTCCAGGTCGTTCAGCACAGCCTGAAAGGCCCGGATGGCTGCCTCCGCCTCAGCCGGGCCGGGCGTCTCCAGCAGCGCCTCCAGGTCCGCCCCGGCGATGAACTGGTCGGGCTTGCCGCTGGACAGGATCACGCCTCGCACATCCGGCCTGGCCCGCAGGTCGGCCACGGCCTGGCTCAGCTCCTCCAGGAAGGCGACGTTGATGGCGTTCACCCGGTCGTCCGGCCGATCGATCACCAGTTGCACCAGGCCGGGGCCGAGGTCGACCAGGGAGAGGATTTTGGATTTTGGATTTTGGATTTTGGATTGAGACGCGCTCACTCGGGGACCTCCCGCTGGTGTCTGGCCCTGGGTGCTCGACAGCCCGTGCCTCTACCGAGTCGACAGTCAACAGTTCACAGTCGACAGTCTGCTAGCATCCTTTCGACTGTGAACTTTCGACTGTGGACTTGGTTTAGTCCCAGGCGGCAGTGAATCACGAGGCCCTTGCGCCGGCCCCGCGGGCCAAAGGATCGCCCAACAGCACGAACTCCACGCCGCGCGGAGGGCCACCCAGGATGCTCGCTGCGTCGAGCAACTCGAAACCCACAGGGCGCCCGTCATCCGCGAAGTCCACGAGCACGCCTGGCGCGATCTCCTCCGTTCTGGCCACGGGCTGCTCTCGCAACCGAATGTAGGCTGCCCCTGAATCGGGATCGTATTCTAATCTCATGATCTTGAGCGCCATGCCATGTCGATGTGGTGGTGCTGGTCCTGGCTAGACTCGCTCTAGGACGATGGCGCAGCCCACGCCACCCGCCGCGCACACGCTGAGGAGCCCGAGCTGGGCGTCGCGGCGCTCCAGCTCGTTGGCCAGGCTCAGCGCCAGGCGCGCCCCGGTGGCGCCGAAGGGATGGCCCAGGGCGATGGAGCCGCCAGCTACGTTGAGCCTGTCCGGGTCGATCTCGCCCACCGGGCTGGCGCGGCCCAGCTCGCGCTCGGCGAACTCGCGTGAGGCCAGCGCCTGGAGGGTGGAGAGCACCTGGGCAGCGAAGGCCTCGTGCATCTCGACCAGGTCGATGTCCTGCAAGGTAACGCCCGCACGCTCCAGCGCCAGCGGAATGGCGAAGGCGGGCCCCATCAGCAGTTGCCAGGCTGGATCGACCGCGGCGTAGGCGTACGAGCGGACGAAGGCCCTGGGTGCATAGCCCAGCGCTCTGGCGCGCTCCTCCGACAGCACCAGCACCGCCGCCGCGCCATCGGTGAGCGGGCTGGAGTTACCAGCCGTGACCGTGCCGTGCGCGCGGTCGAACACCGGCGGCAGCGCGGCCAGCTTCTCGGCCGAGGTGTCGCGGCGGATGTGGTTGTCCTGGGTGACCGCCCGTCCGCCATCGATCGCCACGTAGACCGGCGCCACTTCTTGCGCCAGGCGCCCATCGTCCCAGGCCGCGGCCGCGCGCTGGTGGCTGCGCAGGGCAAAGGCGTCTTGCGCCTGGCGCCCGATGCCGTTCTCCCTGGCCATCAGCTCGGCCGACTGGCCCATGGTCAGGCCGGTCGAGGTTTCGGCGATGGCGGGCGCCTCCGGCAGCAGGTCGGCCGGGCGCAGGGTGGCCAGGGTCTGGACCCTGGCCGGGAGCGACCGGGCCTGGGCTGTGGCCGCCACCACCCGCGCCAGGCGGGGCTGGTAGCCGAGGGGCAGGTTGGAGAGCGACTCGGAACCGCCGGCCAGCACCGCGTGGGCGTAGCTGCGCTCTACCTCGGCCACGGCATCGGTCAGGGCGCGGCAGGCGGAGGCGCAGGCCAGACTGACCGTCCAGGCCGGCACGGAGCGCGGCAGGCCGGCCGAGAGCACGACCTCACGGGCCAGGTTGTGGTACTTGACCGGGCGGACGACGTTGCCGAAGACGACCGCGTCCACCTGGCGTGGGTCCAGCTCCAGCCGGGCGAGCAGCTCGACGCTGGCCGCGTGGGCCAGGTCCAGCACGTCCAGGTCGCGCAGGTCGGTGCCGGCCTTGCAGAAGGGAGTGCGGACGCCGCCGACGATGGCGGCGCGGGGGCGCGCGGCAGCCCTGGCCATGCTCCTGCCTCCAGGCGGGCGAATGAGTGGCCTACCAAACGGTCGGTAGATCCAGTCTAGCGCTGGCCCGGGGGTCCGTCAAGAGGCCGAATCGCGGGGTAGTGGGCGGCAGCTCGAGGTGCCCATCGCCGCGACCCCGGTGTGACGCCGGCCGGGGGGGGACGACCCGCTGGGTCGTCCCTACGGTTTCACCGCACACGTTGGGCGGGTGCATGATACAATGAAGCGCCAGATGCCGCGGCACAGGCGTCTGCCGCCGAGGCGTCCAGAGCGGATTCTTACCGGGAGGGAGAGGCGCATGGCTGCGCTGCCACAGAAGGTCCAGGACTTCCTCAGGCAACCGAACTTCGGCTTTCTGGCTTCCGTGCTGCCCGATGGCAGCCCGCACGTGACCGCGGTCTGGGTGGACACCGACGGCCAGCACGTGCTGGTCAATACGTCGGAGGGGCGGCAGAAGGAGCTCAACCTGCGCCGAGAGCCACGGGTGGCGATTAGCGTGGTCGACCCGAAGAACCCCTATGACCAGGTCATTATCCGGGGGCGCGTGGCCGAGATCACCATCGAGGGCGCGGACGAGCACATCGACCGCATGGCCGAGAAGTACATCGGCCAGGAGCGCTACCCCTGGCGGCAGCCGGGCGAGCAGCGCGTGCTGGTCAAGATTGTGCCGGAGCACGTCACCGGCGGGTCCTGAGTCCTGAGTCCTGAGTCCTGGGTCCTGAGTCCTGAGTGCTGAGTGCTGAGTCCTGAGTGCTGAGT
>JACQUR010000265.1 GCA_016210245.1 Chloroflexota bacterium | reverse complement strand
GGGAAGGGATTGAACGGATTGCGGCCGCAATCAGTTCAATCCGTTCCCGAAATCCGTTGACAGTAATCCGTTCCAGGCTCACGCGCGCCCGGACCCTATTCTATCCGAGCCGCACTCAACCAGATGGGTGGGTCAGCGGCAGGCAGAAGCGGATGGTCGTTCCCTGGCCCACCTGGCTCTCCGCCTCGATGCGCCCGCCGTGGACCTCGATGGTGCGGCGGGCCAGGTAGAGGCTCAGCCCGACCACGCCCACGTAGTAGGGCGAGCCGGAGGGCCAGGGCTCGAACAGCGGCTCGAAGAGGTGGGCCAGGCGGTCCGGGGGGATGCCTACCCCGAAGTCCCGCACCTCCACCATCGCCTTCCCCTCCGCCTCGGCCACAGTCACGTGGACTGCTCCGCCCTGGGGCTGGTACTTCACGGCGTGCTCCAGCAACGCCCCCAGCGCCAGGGCCAGTCGCTCGCGATCGGCCTGCACGCTCAGCGGCCCCGCCGCGCAGACCAGGAAGTGGTGCTGCTCCAGCCCCGCCTCGACGGCCGCCGCGCACTCCAGCACTAACTGCAGCAGGTCAAAGGACGACCGTCCCAGGCGCGGTGGCTCACGCGCCAGTTCGTGGATCTCGGCCAGCTCTCGAGCCAGCCGAACCGCTCGCTCGGCCGCCTGGGCGATGTTGGCCAGCACCCGGCGCTCCACCTCGTCCCGCGGCCCTCGCCGCTGGAGGAACTGGACGTAGCCTTTGAGCGAGGTGGCGGGAGTGCGCAGCTCGTGCGCCGCCGCCTCCAGGAACTCCTCCCGCAGCCCCAGTGCCTCCTGGACCTCGCGGTAGAGCCAGGCGTTGTCCACCGCCGAGGCCATGCGCCCCGCCAGGTCCTCGGCCAGGGTGAGGTCGGCCGGGCCATAGTGGCGCTCGGATTTCGCCAGGAAGAACGAGAGCGCTCCCAGCGCCTGCCCCCGCGCCAGGAGCGGCACGATCATTCCCGAGGCGAAGCCCAACTGCCGCAGGAGCTGGAGGTGCTCGGCATCGTGGGCGGCGGCCGCCAGGAATGAGTCGGAGACCTGCTGATAGAGCACCGCCTGCGCGGTGCGGAGCACCTGCCCCACGGGGTTGGGCAAGGCAGGGTCGGGCGGGTAGCGGTACAGCTCGCGCGCCAGCCGCTCCTTCGACGGCTGCCCGCAGGCCACCGCTACCCGGCGGACTGCTTCGTCCGCCTCGACGATGTCGATGGTACACACGTCGGCCAGGTAGGGTACGGCCAGGCGCGCCACCCGCGCGAGCGTGGCCTGGTAGTCGAGCGAGCTGGCCAGCTCCTTGCTCGCCTCGGCCAGGAAAGAGAGGCGCCGCTGCGCTCCGCGCAGGGTTTCGTTGACCTCGAGCAGCTTGGCGATCGTCTCCTGGAAGCCACGATGGGTCATCTCGAACGGCGAGAGGCTCTCCGCCAGGAAGTCGGAGGCCCGCCTGACCATCTGCGCGCTCTCTTCAGCCGCGCGCGCGCGCAGCAAGACCCTGGCCAGCGCCTCCTGGTAGGCTGCCGCGACGTCCAGCACGCCCAGCTTCTCGGCCAGCGCTCTGCGCCCCAGTTGGTACGCCCGCCCCAGGGCGGCCTCCGCCGCTCCGGCCAGGTAGTCCTCGAGCCCAGACGTGTACTGTTCGACGAACTCCTGCGATCCGTCGCTCATGGCCCACGTCCGAGGTAGCGCGCCACCAGCACCAGGGCATCGTCCGTGCCCCGAGCGTGCCGGGCAAGGACACGGTCGGCGATGCGCTGCGGTGGGTCGCCGGGGACGACCTCCTGGGCGAAGCTGCTGCGGATGCCATCGGTGGCGAACGCGAGTGTGTCGCCCGGCCTGACAGACAGGACCGAGGCGTGCAGCGGCGGCACCTGGTAGCCCACCACCCCGCCGCGCAGCGTCACGTGTTCTCGAGCAGGACCACCCTTCGGGTCCGCGCGCACCAGCAGGCCCTCGACGTTGCCCACCCCCAGCCAGGCCATGGTGCTGTCCCAGAGGTTGAACGAGGCCAGGCTCAGCACCACCCCACGCGTCCGCCGGATTGCCTCGTGGCAGCGCTGCACCAGCGCCACGAGAGGCTCGTGGGCGTAGCTCTCCAGGGTGGCGACCGCGGCTCTGGCGGCGGCGGCGGCCTCGTCGCCATGCCCCAACCCATCCACCACCGCTACCAGGACGCCGTGGTGGAACGGCTTCACCAGGTGCAGGTCGCCCGACTCGGGCTGTCCCGCCAGCGCCAGCCCGGCCACGCCCCACTCGAGCTCCGGCTCCGAGGCGGCGGCTTGCTCACCCATGAGGGCGTGCCCACTTCTTCATCGTCACCGTCGTGCCCTTGCCGACTTCGGAGGTAATCGCAAACTCGTCCATCAGCCGCCTGGCCCCGGGCAAGCCCAGGCCCAGCCCCCCGCCCGTGGAGTAGCCGTCTTGCATGGCCAGCTCCAGGTCGGGGATGCCCGGCCCTTCGTCGCGAGCGATGATGAGGATGCCGCGCCGGTTGCTCTGCTCGATCGGGCTCAGGGTGATCTCGCCCCGACGGGCGTACTGGACGATGTTGCGCGCCACCTCCGAGATGGCGGTGGCGATGAGCACCAGGTCTGTGGGCGAGAAGCCAACCTGCGCCGCCAGAGCGCGCACCTGCTGTCGGGCGGCCACGATGTCGGCCTCCGACGCGATCGGCACGCGCGTCTCAGCCGCCACGGCCACCTTCCGCGTCCTCCCTGGTCCGCCGGTCCAGCAACGCGAACCCATCGTCCAGGTCCAGCGCCGTCACGATGTGGACAAGGGTTGGCGCCAGGCCCAACTGTACCATCGCAAAGGCCACCTCGGGCTGGATGCCGACGATGACCGTCTCCGCGCCGCGCAGGCGGGTCATGGAGGCGATGGTGCTCAGCGCCCGGGCGGCGAAGGAGTCCATCACCTCCAGGGCGGTGACGTCCACGATCACCCCGCGCGAGCGGTGCCTGCCCACCTGCTCGGCCAGGCCATCCCCCAGTTGCACCCAGTCGGCGTCCGTCAGCTCCGACTGCACCGAGGCGATCAGGTAGCTACCCTGTCTGAGAATCGGAACTGCCACCGCTCACTACCCTAGACTGAGTCGACAGTTGAGAGTCCGCCAGCGTCCTGTCGACTGTGGATCTGGTCTAGGCCGGTCGAGCGCGCGCATCCAGCTCCTCGCCCTTCACCACCCGGTAGCCGAGCAGGTGGTCTGCTTCTTCGATGCCGCCCTGCAGGTCGCCCACCGTCCGGATCCGGCTCAGGTCGACGCCGAGGCTCACCAGCGAGCGCGCGATCGCCGGGGACAGGCCGGTCAGAATGACAGTTGCGCCCATCAGCCGCGCCGCTTCGACCGTCTGGATGAAGTGGTTGGCGACCTTGGAATCGACCACGGGCACGCCGGTGATGTCCATGACCACGACCCGGGCGCGGTTGGAGCGGATGGTGCGCAGCAGTTGCTCGGTCAGTTGCAGCGCGCGCAGGGAGTCGACCACACCGATGATCGGCAGGATGAGCAACCCCTGGCGAAGCTGCAGCACGGGGGTGGAGATCTCGCGGATGGCCTCCTGCTGCAGGCGCAAGGTGCGCTCGCGCTTGTGGATGTAGGTGTCGATGGCCAGGTTGATGTCCAGGAAGACGAGCTTCAAGAGTGAGAGGAAGAGCCCGAACGCCTTCTTGGAATCCTGGGGATACGCCTCCAGCAGGTAGGAGGCCACGGTGCGCAGGTAGAAGTTGTACATGCCGAGGTACAGCTTGGTGGGTAGATTGATCCGCTCGTGAAGCAAGCCGATGCGCAGGCGGTCCTCGACGTACTGTGGCCCGTAGTTCCCCTGGGTGAGGCGCACGAAGTAGGCCTTCTGCTTGCGCTTCACGCGCTCGAGCAGCGCAGGGTCCGGGAAGAACGCGCGGCCCTCCTCGAACGACAGCAGGTGGCGGTAGAACGCCTCGATGACCGAGTCGGCATACTGCTGAGCCAGCTCGTTCATGCTCATCAGCCGCTCGACGTCCTCGTCGCCAAACTCCAGGAACGCTTTACGCCGCTCGATCTCCTCCCCGGTGATCTCCATCTCCTGGGTGAGCGATGGCTCGATGGCTCGTTCGGCTCGCTCGATCATGCTGTCGTGCCTCCTGTGCGCAAGTCGGCGGATTGCTCAGCTTAAGTAAAGAGCAAGAACAGGCAAAAGGCAAGAGAAAAGATACAAACCGCTCCTGTCGCGTGCTGCACGCGCAATGCCACCAGGGAAGGCTGGGGCGGGGCCGGCCCCGAGCTTGGGGCCAGGCGAGTACGAGGCCGCCCCGGGGCGCTCGCCAGACCGGCACACTCCGTGCCACCGGCTCCGCCCGCAGTGCCTCGTGCGGGCAGCGCGAGGCGTCCCGCCTGGATACTCAACGCCCGTGGGTGCGTCCGCACGGGAGCGGGCTCCCGTGCGGACGCACCCACGGGCGTTGGATGGTGTTAGCCGCCGTACGGGGGCAGGTGCTTCTTGCGCGAACGCAGGCGCAGCTTGCGCAGCGCCTTGGCCTCGATCTGGCGGATGCGCTCGCGGCTGAGGCCCAGCGCCGCGCCGACCTCCACAAGGGAGAGGTCGTGGCCGTCCTCCAGCCCGAAGCGCAACTGCAAGACCCGCCGCTCGCGGGGCGTGAGCGAGTCCAGGACCGTGACCATGTGCTCGCGCAGCAGCGTGCGGCTGGCCACCTCCTCGAGGCTGGGCGAGGCCCCATCCTCGACGAAGTCGGCCAGCACGACCTCCTGGTCCTCGCCAACGGGCATCTCCAGGCTGATCGGCTGGACCAGAAACTGGCTCAACTCGCGCACTCGTTCCGCCGGCAGCTCCAGCTCCGCGCCGACCTCCTCGGCGGTCGGCTCACGCCCGTATCGTTGCTGGAGTTGCTGAAAGGCCCGGTGCATCTTGCTGAGGATCTCGACCAGGTGCAGGGGGATGCGAATGGTGCGGGCGTCACCGGCGATCGAGCGCCCGATCGCCTGGCGGATCCACCAGGTGGCATAGGTGCTGAACCGGAAGCCGCGGCGCCAGTCGAACTTCTCCACCGCCCGCAGCAAGCCCAGGTTGCCCTCCTGGATGAGGTCCAGCAGGGGGATGCCCCGGTTGGTGTAGTGGCGGGCCATGCTGACCACCAGTCGCAGGTTGGCCTCCACCAGGCGCTGGCGGGCCACGTCGCCCGCATGGACCAGCGCCTGGAGGCGCTCGCGCTCGGCCACCGCGCAGTCCCGCCGACTCTGCAGCTCCTGCTCTGCCGCGCGGCCAGCCTCGAGCGCCTGGGCCAGGGCCACCTCTTGCTCCGCGGTCAGGAGTGAGACCTGGCTGACCTCGCGCAGGTAGAGGCTGAGCGCTTCGGCGGCCGACTCCTGGCGGCCGCTGCCGGGCGCAAGCAGGGCTCGCACGCCCATCGCAGTCTCTGGCATGGCTGCACACTCCACCGCCCCACCCGGGCGGCAACCGGCTGGACTGGAGATGCACTCATTCTACCACTCAATCCACACCAAATCTACAACTGGGGTGTTGCGACGTGTGACCACTTTCAGTGCCGGCGGTCGCTGAGCCGTTGGGGGGCGACGGCCCGGTCGCCCCGCCGCCCCGAGGGCGGCAGAGCGTGGCGACCAGGGGGCCGGAGGAGAGCTGCTGGCCAGCCCCCTGGCCACCACGCCTTGCCGCCCTCGGGGCGGCGGGCAGACCGGGCCGTCTGCCCCTACGGATGAAGGCAGGGGGCGGGCAGACCGGGCCGTCTGCCCCTACGACCTCCACGCG
>JACQUR010000264.1 GCA_016210245.1 Chloroflexota bacterium | reverse complement strand
GAGGGCGGGATGCGTCTCCACGATGCAGGCCAGGTCACCGTTGCACGCCCGATAGGTCCTGACCACGGTCGAAACCTTCAGCCTGGTCCCGATCACCGTCGGGCTGCCCTCATGCATCCTCGGATTCTGCCCCATAGCTGGGAAATCGCTGAACGTCAATTACGACCGGATTCTCTCCATCTCGTCCACCTTCCACCACCAGACATGCTAGCATAGAAGGGACCATGTAGTAATGTTCCCGGAGAGAGGAGAGGCCTGGGAATCAAGAACTCCACGTGTCTCCCGCTCATCCTGAGCCGGTCGAAGCACCCCGCGTGCCCGCGTCCGTCCCCACCGTCCCCTGGCTGCGCTGGAACCGGTAGCCCAGCCCGCGCTCGGTCAGCAGGTACTCGGGGTTGTCCGGGTCGCGCTCCAGCTTCTCCCGCAGGCGGCGGAGGTAGACGCGCAGGTAGTCGGTTTCGTCCTCGTACTCGTGGCCCCAGACCTTGGCCAGCAGGATGCGGTGTGGCACGACCTGGCCGGCGTTGCGCACCAGGTGGTAGAGCAGGTTGTACTCGATCGGCGTCAGGCTGACCGGCGCCCCGGCCACCTTCACCTGGTGGGACTGATAGTCGATGCTCAGGTAGCCGTCGTAGTAGGAGGTGCTGGATGACAGGCCCGGCGGGGGCATGTCGACCCGCCGCAGCACGGCCTTCACGCGTGCCAGCAACTCCAGGTGGCTGAAGGGCTTGGTCACGTAGTCGTCGGCACCCAACTCCAGACCGCGCACCTTGTCCAGCTCCTCGCCCCGGGCGGTGATGATGATCACCGGCACTGCGGAGCCGACCCGTACCTCCCGCAGCACCTGGAACCCGTCCAGGCGGGGCAGGCCGAGGTCGAGCAGCATCAGATCGAAGGTGTCCTGCTGGGCCAGTTCGACGGCCGCGGCTCCATCCTCGGCTACTGCGACCTCACAGTCTGGCCACTGGAAGCGCAGGCTAAGGCTGATCGCCTCCACCATGTCGCGCTCGTCCTCGACGATCAGGACGCGCATAGGTCCTCCCGTGCCTCCTGTCCGGCTACTGGCAAGCTGAGATGGAATGTCACACCCGTCGGGGTGCGGTTCTCCGCACCCAACTGGCCGCCGTGCAACTCGACCACCATCCGCGCTACCGCCAGGGTCAGCCCGCTGCCCGACGGCCGCGCCGCCCCGTCCGGCCGCGGCCCCGCAAAGGGCGCAAACAGCCGTTCCAGGTCCTCGGGCGGCAGCAGCGGGCCCTGGTCAGCCACATCCACCCGTACGCGGGCCGCCTCTACACGCCCGGTGACCGCAAGCGGCGTTCCAGCCGGCGCCCGCGCGTCGGCCACGCTCAGCAGGTTCATCAGCACCTGCACCAGGCGCGAGCGGTCGGCGAGCAAGGGCACGTCTTCTGGCGGCAGCACCACCTCCAGTCGGCGTGCGCCTAGCCCGAGTCGCTGGCGTGCGCCCGCAACTGCCTCGCGTACCAGCAGCCTCAGCTCCACGCGCTCGGGTTCCAGGCGCAGCGCCCCGCTTTGCAGCCTGGCCGCGTCGATCAACTCGTCCACCAACCGCTCCAGGCGGGCGGTATTGCGCGCCAGGCTCTCCAGCAGGCCGCGGTCCTGCTCGCCCACCCCCTCCAGGGTCGTGCTCAGCAAGCCGGAAACCAGCTTGATCGTCGTCAGCGGCGTGCGCAGCTCGTGGGAGGCGCTGACCAGGAAGTTGCTCTTGGCCTGCTCCAGTTCCATCAGCCGTTGAGCGTGCTCGTGCTCCAGGGCGGACAGGCGGGCCTTCTCGACGGGCGAAACCACGTGCTCTGCGATCGCCTTCAGCAGCACCAGCTCGCGAGCTCCGAAGCGTGCCCAGGTCCGGCTGTGTGCGGCCAGCGCGCCCAGGACCCTTCCCTCGGCAAGTAGCGGTGCCGCCACCGTGGAGCGGACCTGGCCACCAGGGTCACCCGGCGCGGCTCGGGCCTCGGCGAGCAGCACCGGCTGCCCTCGCTCGAGCACCTCGGACGGCAGGCTCAGTTCGGCCACACGTACCTGGCGTGGCCGGACCGCGGCGGTCGTCCACTGCCAGGCCACGTCGCGCGAGGCCTCCAGCAGGCAGGCGCTCACCCAGTCTGCTCTGAGCGCCTGGCGGGTCAGGTGGACCACGATATCCATGACTTCGTCCAGGTTCACCGCGGCCGTAGCCAGGCGCACCAGCTCGTTGAGCAGCGCGAGCCGCCGAGCGGCGGCGCTGGCCACCAGGGCGCGGCGGTGCTCGCCGGTCCACTGGCGCACCAGGGCGACGCTGGCCAGGGAGAAGACCAGCAGGATCGAGCTGCGCAGCGCCAGCTCGCGCGCCAGGGCAGGCGTGGGAACCCAGTCGCCCGCGACCAGGCTGGTGCCCGTGAAGGCCAGCGTCGTCAGCGCCGCGGCGTGCAGCGCAGGCCCCGTCTCCATGCTCAGCGCCGCCACACAGGCGCTGAGGAAGAAGAGCAGGAGCAGGGGGCAGGTGAAGGAGCCGCACAGTGCGAGCAGCACGGCCGCGACAGGCACGTCCGCCAGCGCCACCAGTCCGTAGGGGTGACCCGCTGGATCAGAGGTCCCCTCTCCCTGTAGGAGAGGGCCAGAGTGAGAGGCGACCCGGGCCCTCACCCTGACCCTCTCCCAGGGGGAGAGGGAAGACCTCCCCTCTCCCCCTGGGAGAGGGTCAGGGTGAGGGAGAGCCCCGGCACGGTGGCGCACGACCTCCACGGCCAGGTTGTACAGTCCGAAGGCCAGCGCCAGCGCCGGCATGGGCATCCCCAACCGCGTGGAGCCACCATCCAGGATGCTCCATCCCAGGACCAGGGCAATCGTCGCCCAGCGCAGCCAGAAGATGCGCTGGGTGGTCGAGCCGTAGTGGGTTGCAAGCCAGCCGCGCAGCGCGGACCGGCGAGCCATCTGGGCCATCGTCGCCAGCCTTCAGTGGTCGGCCGCCAGTAGGCAGTAGGCAGTAGGCAGTAGGCAGCGTATCTGCGGATCCTGCTGCCCACTGGCCACTGGCTACTGAATTACTGACGGCTGAAAGCTTGCCAGGCAACTTCTGGGCCAGCCGGCGCCTGACATTAACGCCCTGTTAAGGCAGCTTTAAGGTCCCCTGTAACACCGCTTCCCTAGGCTGAAGATAGGAGCAATCAGCCGTCCGTCCAGCGGTGGCGACCGCGCTAGCCGCTGGCTGCTGATTGCTGTGAAAACGCCTTTTCATCCTGTGGTGGTCGCCCCCGGGGCGATGGCCGATTGCTGACGGCTGAGTGACGGCTGGCGGCTGAGTGGAGCGATGCAGCACTTCGACTGGCGGTCCTGGAGCTACGACGACGACCTGTCGAGCGGGAACGGGCACGAGCCGGCGAGCCTCAACCTGGCCCGCCTGCCTGCCCTGGCCGACGGGATGATCCTGGCCCAGTTCGACCCCTGGTTCGGTGGGTTCGGCCTGGGGCCCAAGGAGGTCGATGGGCGCCTGCTCGTCTACACGGTGGGCCGCTACAGCGCCACGGGCCAGGAGCAGTGGCGGGAGGTGTTTGGGCTCACCCTGGACGCCATCACCCGCGGCCTGTTCGATGAAACCGAGGGCAGCTTCCGCCGCGGCGCGGCCCGCCGTGACTGGGGCGAGCCGCAGCCGGAGAAGCCGCTGGCGGTCTGCGCCGAGGCCACCCTGGCCTACCTGGTCGCCTACCAGGCGACCGGGCGGGTGAGCTATGCGGAGGTGGCCGCGCGCGCCCTCCAGTACCTGGCCGGAGGCGTCGCGCGGCAGGGCGCAGACCTGGACAACCTGGCCGCTGCGTGCGTGGCCGAGGCCCTCGGCTACGGGCTCGAGTGCCTGGGCGATGAGTATCTGGCCCCGGCGCGCGCGTCCCTGGACGGCCTGTGGCAGCGGCTGCGGGAGGGGCTGCCCGCGGCCCACTGCGCAGCTAGCCTGGGGGCGCTGCTCGTCGCTCTGCGGATCCTGGGCGAACGCCCGTGGCTGGCCGCGGCGCAGCTCGCCACGTGGGGCCTGGAGGGCGTCCCGTCCTCGCCGGCCGAGCCGGCCGAGGTGCGCCGGTACGCCCTGGGCGCGCGCCACCTGGTCGAGTTGGCCCTGCTG
Source organism: Chloroflexota bacterium (assembly GCA_016210245.1). GTDB lineage: Bacteria > Chloroflexota > UBA6077 > UBA6077 > JACQUR01 > JACQUR01. Next base: position 12,433 of record JACQUR010000264.1, on the reverse strand, counting down.
AGCGGGCGGGCGGAGTGCGCCGCCACGGCCGAGCGGCTGCTGGAGGCGCTCGTTCCCCAGGCGCCCACGGGCGATTGCGGCACTCTGGCCGCGCTGGCGGATGGCCTGCGGGCGCTGCGCGCCTGGAAGGCCTCGAGAACGGCAGGTGGGGCATGACGAGCAGCTTGCTTGCCCTCGCCACCGGGCCACTCATCGTGGCGGCCGTGGTGTTCTCCATGCTGCTGACCCTCCAGGCCGCCTACACCGTGTATCTGGTGCTCTACACCTGGGACCAGCCGGAGGCCTACCGCAAGGCCCGGGCGCCCGACCGCTTCCGCCCGCCGGAGCTGTCCTTTGCCGTCCTGCTCCCTGCGCGCCACGAGGAGGCGGTCATCCAGGACACTATCCAGCGAGCAGTGGACATCCACTACCCGCACCACCGGGTCGAGATCATCGTCGTCGTCGAGAGCGGGGACCAGGGCACCATCGCTCGAGCCCAGGAGAGGATCGAGGTGCTGGAGCGCACAGGCGTGCGCCACGTGCGTCTGGTGACCTTCGACGACCAGCCGATCAACAAGCCGCACGGGCTCAACGTGGCTTTCCGGCAGACGACCAACCAGGTGGTGACCATCTTCGATGCCGAAGACGAGATCCACCCGGCCATCCTGGACGTGGTCAACACGACCATGCTGGACGAGGGCGTGCCGGTGGTCCAGTGCGGCGTGCAGCTCATGAACTACGACTCCAACTGGTACTCGGCCCTCAACGTGCTGGAGTACTTCTTCTGGTTCAAATCGCGCCTGCACTACCACGCCAGGAATCGCATGATCCCCCTGGGCGGCAACACCGTCTTCTTTCGGCGCGAGGTCATCGAGCAGCTCGGCGGCTGGGACGAGCGGAACCTGACCGAGGACGCCGACATCGGCATCCGCATCAGCGCCCTGGGCCTGCCGGTGCGGGTGGTCTACGACGACCGCTACGTGACCAAGGAGGAGACTCCGCCCACCGTAGGCCAGTTCATCCGCCAGCGCACGCGCTGGAGCCAGGGGTTCCTGCAGACGCTGCGCAAGGGCGAGTGGCGCAAACTGCCCACTCTGGAGCAGCGCCTGCTGGCTATCTACACGCTGGCTTTCCCCACTGCCCAGGCGCTGCTGGCGCTCTACGTGCCGGTCTCGTTGTGGATGATCTTCAGCATCAAGATGCCGATCCTGGCCGCGATCGTGCTCTGGCTGCCGGCGTACCTGGTGGCGGCGCACTTCCTGGTCAGCCTGGTCGGGCTGTACGAGTTCACCTCCGCCCACGGGTTGCGGCCCACCCGCCTGACCCCGTTGAAGATGCTGCTGGGGTACTTGCCCTACCAGTGGCTGCTGGGCTACGCCGCGATCCGCGCCACGCTGCGCGAGCTGCGCGGGGTGAACAACTGGGAGAAGACGGCCCACGTGGGCGCCCACCGCCAGCACGCAGCCCAGCCGGCCAGCAAGGCGTAGGGGGAGAGCACCATGCGCGAGTTCAGTCACGCGCGCGGCTACACAGGCGATGGAAGATTGCCCGCACCCTGGCACGAACCACTGGTGGCCGGGCTGGAGCGCCCGCTGCTGCTCGGGCTGCTGGGCCTCGCCTTCGCCACCCACGCCTTTCGCGCCTTCCAGTATCCGGCCTACCTGACTGACGAGGGCGTGTACATGCAGCAGGCCTGGGCGGTGCTCAACCTGGCTCGCCTCTCGCCCTACACCTACATCTACGACCATGCGCCCGCGGGCTGGCTGCTGCTGGCCAGTTGGGTGGCCCTGCTCCCGCTGAAGTTCTCCCAGTTCGGCCTGACCATCAACTCCGGACGGGCCTTCATGGTGGTGCTCCACGTGGTGAACACCTATCTGCTGGTCCGGGTGGCCCAGCGCCTGACCGGCAGCACCCTGGCCGGGCTGCTGGCCGGCCTGCTCTTCAGCCTGTCGCCGCTGGCGGTCTACTACCAGCGCATGGTGCTGCTGGACAACCTGATGGTCTTCTGGGTGCTGCTGAGCCTGTGGCTCATCCTGGTCAGCGAGCGGCGAGTGATGACCTTGCTGGGCAGCGGCTTCGCGTTCGGGATGGCCGTACTGACCAAGGAGAACGCCCTCTTCCTGACGCCGGTCGTCGTCTTCCTGCTCTACTGCTTGACCCGCCGCAGCCACCACTTCCGCTTCGCCGTGGTGGGCTGGGCGTTCACGGCCGTGGCGGTGATCTCCGTGTACGCGCTGTTCGCCGCGTTGAAGAACGAGCTGCTGCCCACCTCGCTCGAGGCCTGGCTGATGGGCCACAGCCCACAGCGCGTCTCGCTGGTAGACACGATCCTGTGGCAGCTCGGTCGCCGCCAGGGGAGCGCGCTCGAGTTCGGCGACCAGAGCCCGTTCTGGCGCTTCTCCCTGGGCTCCTGGATCCCGAAAGACTGGGTGCTGCTCGCCATCGGCACCGCCGCGACCCTGTGGAACCTGGTCGTCGGCCTGCGGGGCCGAGCCAATCCGGCCGAGCGCGCCACCCTGATCGCCGCGCTGCTCTCGCTGGCCTACCTGGTCTACCTGGGGCGCGGCAGCGTGATGCTCGAGTTCTACGTGGTGCCGCTGCTGCCCTTCCTGGCGCTGAACGCGGGTCTGGCGTTCGCCCGCTGGGTCCGGACGCTGCCGCCGACCATGGGCCGGGTGGTGCTGGCCGCGCTGCTGCTGCCGCTGGTGGTGGTCTGGACGGTCAAGTTCAACGAGGAAGGCGTGCTGAAGCCCGTCGACCCCTACGACCCGAAGATCGACCTGACCGGGCTGCAGGCGCAGCAGATCGCCTTCGTGCGCCAGAACCTGCCGCCCCAGGCCACGATCATCGGCGACGACGACATCTGGGTTGACCTGCACGTCGTCCGGCCGGCCTTCCCGCGCTTCCACTCGCACTTCAAGGCGTCCAGCGACCCGGACGTGTCCGAGAAGCTGCTGCGCCAGGACTGGCGGCGGATCGACTACCTGGTCATGTCGAACAAGATGACCGATGCCATGCAATTGAACAACAGCGATGGGAAAGAGGACTTCATCTTTGAGGCGCTCGACCACTCCACCATCCTCGCCGTGTTCGAGCAGGGTGACGTGCGCTTCGAGGTCCGGAAGGTCAACAAGTAAGGAGGTGGCTAGCGAATGACTCCCCGAAACATGTTCATCGCCGTCGGCGCAATCATCCTCTTCGCGGTCCTGGGGAGCGTGATCGCCCGCCCATCGGCCGATGCACCCCAGGCCTCGGAGGTCGTCGACGTGGGCGACGGCACGCCCGGCAGCCAGCCGGCCAGCAAGCCTCAGCCAGCGCAGAAGACGGATCGGAACGCGACGCCTCAGGCCCAGCCGGGCCCCAGCCCGACCCCGCGCGAGATCGACCGCGCGGGCATTGGCCGCCAGCAGCCGCTGCTGCTGCTCAACCCGGCCTCCGCCAAGCCCAGCTCGAGTGTGGGCGTGGCCGGGGGCGGGTTCGATGGTGGCGCGACGATCGACCTGTTCCTGAAGCGCTCGGAGACCGATCCGAAGCCGCAGGAGCTGGGCTTCGTCCAGGCCGACCAGAGCGGCGCCTTCGGCAGCTTCAGCTTCAACCTGCCGGCCGACGCCGCGGCCGGGTCCTTTGTGGTCGAGGCTCGCCAGCGCAATAGTGGCAAGGCTGCCAGCAGCAACGGCCAGATCGCGGGCGACGTGCCCCAGATCAAGATGGGCACGCAGGTGGGCCAACCGGGGAACGAGATCGCTTTCGCCGCCAGCGGCTTCGCCCCGGGCGAGACGGTGGGCGTGTTCTGGAATAGCCTGGCCGCCCAGCCCGTGGCCACCTTCCGCGTGGACCAGGGGGGCACCGTGCGCCAGGCCGCGGTGCGCGTGCCCTTCGGGGCGGTGGGGATGAACTCGTTCATCTTCATCGGCGAAAAGAGCCAGTCGCCGGTGACGGTCCCCTTCCAGATGCTCAACCTCTACCCGGTGGTCGACCTGTCCAGCTACGCGCTCAAGGCCGACCAGGTGATGGCCTTCTCCGGCAAGGGGTTCGGGCCGGGCGAGCGGGTGCTGGTCTACCTGAACAGCCCGAATGGCCAGCCGATTGGCGAGGTCGTGGCTGACGGCGAGGGCAGCTTCACCAACGCGGGTCCGTTCCGCATCCCCTTCGACCTGAAGGGCAAGAACACCTTCATCTTCATCGGCCAGCAGAGCCTGGCGCCTACGACGGCCAGCTTCGACATCCTGCCCTACACGCCCTCGGTCCAGCCCTCCACCTACGGGGGGCGGCCGGGCACTAGCCTGAGCTTCTACGCCACGGGCTTCGCCCGCGACGAGGTGGTGCGCGTGTTCGTGGGTAAGAGCCAGAACAGCGCGGGCAGGCTGGTGAGCTGCTTCAAGACCGACGACCAGGGCAATGCCCTGGCCGCGGGCCAGTACACCGTGCCGGGCAACGTCCAGGCGGGGACCGCAGAGTTCAACCTGGTGGGTGCCAGGAGCCAGGCCGCGGCTGTGGCCGCCTTCGAGGTGATGGAGGCCGGCGGGCCGGTCCAGGTGGCGGCCGAGGACCGCGAGTTCCGTTGCCCCTTCGACGACCAGGAGGGCCAGGATGGCCGGCCTCAGCCGGCGCCGGGTGGCCAGCCGCAAGCCCAGGCGCAGCCAACCCAGGGTGCCCAGCCTCAGCCCCAGGCCCAGGGGCAGGCAACGCCGGGTGCCCAAGCCCAGGGCCAGGGCCAGCCGGCCCGCACCGTGGTGGTCGCCAATACGGACGGCCAGGGCGTGGTCCTGCGGCGCACGCCCGCGCCCAACGACCGCACCAACGTGGCCGTGGCGGAGGGCCGCCGCCTCCAGGTGCTGGAAACCAAACAGGTCGATCAGACCACGTGGCTCCACGTCCGCACCGAGGATGGCACCGAGGGCTGGGTTCCAGCCCAGTACGCGAGGTAGCGATTTTGGATTTTGGATTTTGGATTTTGGATTGAGGACGCGGGATCCGGGCCGTCCTCAATCCAAAATCCAAAATCCAAAATCCAAAATCCAAAATCGGACGATGCGACGATTCTGGTACCTGCTGGTCGCGCTCGGGCTGCTGCTGCTGGTCTTCTGGCCCAGCAGCCTGCACCTGGGCTTGCCCTCGCTGGGCGGAGGCGCTGGACCGCCGGCCGAGCGCCCGAGCCCGGCCGAGGGTGGCCAGGAGATCGCCTCCGCGCTGCCTGCGCCGAAGGCGGTGGGGTCAGAGGATGCGGTGCTGCTGGGCAACGCCGGCCAGCTCACCCGCGGCGCGGTCGTCACCTTCGAGGGGCATGGCTATCGGCCGGGCGAGGCCGTGGTGCTCCTGGTGGAGGGCAGTAGCGCCAGGGTTGGCCAGACCGTGGCCGACGAGCACGGCGACTTCTACGGCCTGAGCTACGGCGTGGCGGCCGAGTTGCCCAACGGCCCACAGGTCGTGGTCGCCATCGGCGCCCAGAGCGGGCGCACCGGGCGGACCCGGTTCAGCCTCCAGGCGAATCCGCCGTGGCTGAAGCTGGGCCAGGAAACCGCCAAACCCGGCCACCAGGTGGTGGCCCAGGGGGGCAGCTTCCTACCCGGCGAGGAGGTCAGCCTCTACCTGGATAGCGTGGCCGGGCGGCCGCTCGCCTCTGCCCAGGCCGGCCGCGACGGCCTGCTGCCCGCCACCCAGCTCGAGGTGCCCAGCGCGCCCAAGGGCGACCACTTCATCGTCGCGGTCGGCGCCAGTGGCCGCTTCCCCGTGCGCGCGCCCCTGTACGTGCTCGGCTTCAACCCCTGGGTGGAGATGACCAACTACACCCCTCAGGCCGAGGCGCTCTTCGGCTTCGTCGGCTACGACTTCGCGCCCGGGGAGCAGGTGCGGGTCTACCTGGACCAGACCCGCCCGGGCCAGCTTACCGCCCAGCCGCTGGCGGCGGTCCCGGCTGACGGCCAGGGCAAGGTCGACGCCCCGGACGTGCTGCGCCTGCCGGCCACCATGGTGGGCAAGCACACCCTGGTGGCCCTCGGGGCGCAGACCCAGCAGCTCACCACGGCCGACTTCGAGGTGATGCCCTTCGGGCCCGGGCTGGAGCTGAGCCGCTACGCAGGGCGGGTGGGGACGGAGGTCGGGTTCGTCGGCAGCTACTTCGCGCCCGGTGAGACCCTGCACGCCTACCTGGGCAAGCCCGGCGCCGGGCGCGAGGTGACCACCTTCCAGGCCGACGACCGGGGCGCCTTCCGGGACGCCGGGCGCTTCGTACTCCCGACCGACCTGGGGGCCGGCAACGTCACCCTGTCCGTGCTGGGCGAGCGCAGCCTCGCGCCCACGAGCGTGGTGTTCACCATCCTGCCCCTGGAGCCAGGCATCGACCTGAGCCAGCGCTTTGGCGCGGCGGGCGCCCAGGTGACCTTCCAGGGCTGGGGCTTCGCCGCCGACGAGCCGGTGCGCATCGCCCGGGCGGATGGAAGCCCGGTGGCCGAGGCGCAAGCCGACGCCGATGGCAACTTCCACGGAGCCGGCCCCTACCGCATCCCGGCCGACGCCAGGGACGCGGTACCCTTCGTGGCCGAGGGCGAGCGCAGCCACGGCCACGCCGAGGTGGCCTTCACCCTGGGCGAGGAGAGTGCTGAGTTGAAAGTGCTGAGTCCTGAGCGGGAGCCCGGGGCTCAGGACTCAGGACTCAGCACTCAGCACTCAGCACTCAGCACTCAGGACTCAGGACTCGCCAGTGCGGATCGCCATTGTCTCTCCCACGCGGTTGTCGGCGCTGCGGCCGTTGCGGCACCGGGCGTTTGCCGGGCTGTGGTCGGCGGGGTTCGCCTCCAATATCGGGACCTGGATGGAGAGCGTCTCCGTCGGGGTGCTGATCACCGAGCAGACGGGCCAGGCGGCCTGGACCGGCCTGGTGGCGGCGCTGGCCTCCGCCCCGATCGCGGTGTTCGGGCCGATTGGCGGCACGCTGGCCGACCGGCTCGATCGGCGCCGCTACCTGCTGGTGCTGATTGCCGCCCAGGGACTGCTGGCGGGCTCGCTGGCGGCGCTGGCCGCGACCGGGCTGGCCACGCCACAGCCGGTGGCCGCGATCATGCTCGTCGGCGGCATCCTGGCGGCGCTGCGCATGCCGGCCTGGCAGTCCCTCTTGCCGGACGTGGTCCCGACAGAGGACCTGCCAGGGGCAATGAGCCTGTCCTCGGCCCAGTTCAACCTGGGGCGGGTCATCGGCCCGGCAGTGGCCGGGGTGGTGATCGCCACGGGCGGCTACGCCTGGGCCTTCGGCGCCAATGCCGCCTCCTTCGGCGCCACTCTGGCGGCCACCGCCTGCGTGCGGCTGCCGGCTCGGCCGGGTACTCAGGTGCCCTTCCTCCGCCACCTGGCCCAGGGCCTGGCCCAGGCGAGCCGCGATCCGGGCATCGCGGCCAGCGTGGGGCTCATCGCCGTGGCGGGCCTGCTGGCCGCGCCGTTCGCCGCCCTCGCCCCGGCGGTGGCGGCCTTCGTGTTCGGGGGAGGCTCGCGGGAGACGGCGACGCTGGTGGCCGCCCAGGGAGTCGGGGCAGTCGGCGCCGCGGTGGCGATGACCCCCCTGGTGGAGCGCTTTGGGCGGGGCACCGTGCTGCTGGGCGCCCTGGTGCTGCTGCCCCTGGGGCTGGTGTGCTACGCGCTGGCGCCCACCTTCCCGCTGGCCGCGGCCTGCATGGTCGGCATCGGCGGCGCGTACCTCGGGGTGCTCTCGGGGTTGGCCACGGTGGTGCAGCTCCGCGCGGCGCCCGAGCTACGCGGGCGCGCGCTGAGCCTGTTCATGGTAGCCTTCGGGACCTGCTACCCGGCCGGCGCCCTGCTCCAGGGGGCGCTGGGCGACCGCTTTGGCCTGCGGCCCACCATCGCCGCCGCGGCGCGGCTGATGCTGGCTGCCATCCTCCTGCTCCGCTGGCGGCGGCCGGAGCTGGTGAAAGCGCTGGGCGAGTGCTGAGTGCTGAGTCCTGAGTGGGGCTCTCCGCGTCTCCACTCAGCACTCAGGACTCAGGACTCAGCACTCACTACTACCCCCGCAGCGCGTTCACGATCGGATTCATGATGTACGAGTCCAGGGCGTCCAGGCCGAGCCAGTCGGCCAGCCAGCCGTTGGGGAAGGGAACGTTCAGGCTGTAGTCGAACACGAAGTAGAAGAAGAAGTAGGTGGCCAGGCTGATCGCGAGGGCGAGCTTCCACTTCTCGTGGGCGGCGAAGCGCATGAAGGCGAGGCTCAGCAGCGCCGCCCCGATCTTGAAGCCCAGCACCGCGACGCCCAGGCAGAAGACCAGGATCCAGACGGACATGTGGAGCGTCCGCTGGCGGACCATCGCCGCGGGCAGCTCCTCTTCCTCGGCCGCGGCGGAGCCGGCGCCGAACGCGCTCTCGACCGCGGCCGCCACGATCGCCTCGCCGGAGCTCCTCGGCACAGCCTCCGCGGCCTCGAGGGCGATTGGGCGGCTCGGCTGCGCCGCGGCGCCCCCGCCCTCCGCCTGCGGCTCGGGCTTGAGCACCCCTCGAACCGCCAGCCCGAGCTGGAGGAGCGCCAGGGCGATGGCGGGGAGGCCGATCGTCCAGGGGAAGAGGCGGGCCTTCAGCTCCCAGCCGCGGCCGTCCCAGACCATCCACACCAGCATGAGCACGATGAAGATGCTGAAGACCAGGTCAGCCTTCTTCCGCGACAATGAACTCCTCCTTTACCCGCAGGCGTGCGGCGAACAGCTTCTGCACGTACGGCGCGACGGCGAGCATGCACCCGATGATGATCATCGTGAGCAGGATCGGGCGCAGCAGGAAGGAGAACTCGTAGCGCGCGTACGAGATGAACAGGTTGTTCTCGATCAGCTTGCCAAGCACGAGCCCGAGGATGAGGGGCGGGCGCGGCCAATCGAGGTAGACCAGGAGCATGCCCGCGAAGCCCGAGATCACGGTGACCACCATGGAGAACAGCGAGTTGTCCTCGGAGAAGCCGCCGAACAAGACCAGCATCACGATGCCTGGCAGGATGAGCGCGCTGCGGATCTCGGTGAGGCGGACCATCTGGTTGATGAGCAGGAAGCTCAGCGCCACGCTGATCACGTGGGAGACGATCACCACCCAGACGAACGACATGGTGAGGTCCAGCTTCGAGGTCAGCATGCTCGGGCCCGGCACCAGGCCCTGGATCAGGAAGGCGCCCAGCAGGATAGCCATCGTGACGCTGCTGGGCACGCCGAAGGCAACGGTGGTGATGAGGTTGCCGCCCTCCTTGGCGTTCATGGTCGCCCCGGGCCCGATCACCCCGCGCACATCGCCCTTGCCGAAGTTGCTCTTGTCCTCCGCGCTCTGGACCGAGTGGGCGTAGGAGAGCCACTGCGAGATGCCGCCCAGGCCGGGGATGATGCCCAGGAACACGCCCAGCAGGCTACAGCGCACGGTGAGGCCCCAGTGGGCGAAGGCGTCCTTGCAGCCCTGCCACACGCCGCCGATCTTGCCCACCCGCTTCTCGGAGATGCTCTTCTGCTTGACCCACAGGTCGACCAGCTCGCCCACGCCGAACAGCCCGACGGTGACGGGCACCAGCTTGACCCCGTCCCACAGCTCCAGCATGCCGAAGGTGTAGCGCTGGATGCCCGACTGCGGGTCCATGCCGACCATGGAGAGCATCAGGCCTACCGCGCCCATGAGCACGCCCTTGGTCATGTTGCCGCCACTCAGGGCGGCGATGAACAGGATGCCCAGCAGCGACATGCCGAAGAACTCCGGCGAGCCGAAGGCCAGCACGACCGGGCGGATGAGTGGGATCGAGGCGGCCAGCACGAACGCGCCGATGAAGGCGCCGATGAGCGAGCTGGTGAGTACGGCGCCCATGGCCCGCCCCGTCTCGCCCTTCTTGGCCATAGGATGTCCGTCCAGGATGACCGAGGCCGAGAGCGGCTCGCCCGGCACGCCGAAGAGGATCGAGGTGATGTCGCCGAACATGATCGAGACGGAGAGCATGCCCAGCAGGAAGGCGAACGCCTCGGCCGGCTTCATGTTGAAGGTGAAGGGCAGCATCAGCGCCAGGGTCGTCGGAGCGGAGATGCCGGGCAGGATGCCGATGATGAAGCCGATGACGATGCTGATCATCATCAGCGGGAAAGCCGGCCAGGTGAAGACCTGGAGGAAGCCCGAGCTGGTGGCCTGGAGCAGGGAATCCAAGGCTGGCGAGGTCTCCTTTCGAAGATTGGGCAACCTGTGGGGCTACCCAGCTACATGAACCTTGCGACGAGCACCAGGCCGACCAGCACCGCCAGCACCAGAGCCGCGAGGAACCCCACCAGGAAGGCCACGACCAGCTCGGGCCCTACGCCCACGTTCGACCTCCCGCACCGTTGGGGGACAGCCCGCCATGCCCCCGGGTCACTGGCAGGATAGACGGCCCTGGCCCCTGCGATCTTGAAGAAAGGCCTGCAGAAGTCTGAAGATTCGCCCCAGTCTTGCTGTTAATTCAACTTGCTGGCACTATTCAGTGGTCAGTGGTCAGTGGTCAGTGGGACGGTGAGACACCCTGCCGACTGCCGACTGGCCACTGGCCACTGGCCACTGGCCACTGACCACTGAACATGAGCAGGTCAACGCTGCACCTCCGCCTGTTCCTGGCGTTCGCCCTGGTGGCGCTGCTCTCGGCGCTCGCCTCGGCGCTGGTCGTGGTCGCCGTGACCGGTCGGCGCTCCGACGACGAGGCGGCGCTGCGGCTGCACGCTGCCGCCAACGCGGTGGTGGCCCTGCTGGAGGCCGAGAAGGACCGGGACCTCTCCGACGCGGCGGAGTTGGCGGCACGCTTGGGCATGCAGGTCCAACTGGAACCGACCGGGGTCCAGCGAGCCATTGGCGGGTCGCGACTGCGCATCAAGGACGACTACGTGGCCGTGGTGGACAGCTCTGCCCGGCTGGTGGCCGAGGACGCGGTCGCCCCCGGCCTGAGCGGCGGAGCCGGGGAGGCGGCGCGCCTGGCGCTGGCCAGCCGGGCGACGGCGCTGCTGGAGCTGCACGATGGGGTGCTGCGGATCGAGGGCGCCGCCCCCATCGTGCAGGACGGCGCGCTGGCCGGGGCCGTGGTGGCGGGCGACCTGCTCGATAGCCGCTTCCTGGGACGCGTCAAGCGCACCACCGGGCTGGAGGTGGCGCTCGTGGGGGGCGAGCGGCTGCTGTCCAGCACGCTGGAGGAGCTCAGGCCGGAGGTGGAGCAGGGCCTGGCCGCGGCGCTGCAGGCGGGCAGCACGGCCGAGCGGCTCCAGGCGGAGGAGCAGGTGGCGGTGCAGCCGCGGCTGGGGGGGGCGGGCTACGTGGGGCTGTTCGTGCCGCTGGACGGCGCCGGCGGCAGGGCGGTCGCCATCCTGTTCCTGGGCATGCCCGCCAGCCAGTTGGCGGCCCGCCAGCTCGACCTGCTGTCGCCGCTGCTCGGCCTCGTCCTCGTGGCGCTCCTGGCCACCTCGGGGGTGAGCTTCCTGGAGGCCCGGGCCCTGGCGGTGCGGCTGGCCCCGCCTGGATCGGCCACGCCGCAGCCTGCCGTACCGGAGCCAGCCGCGCCGCAGCCAGCCGCAGAGGCTCCCAGGCAGATGGACAAGCGCATCGTGCTGGATGGCCTGGAGATCGACCGTGCCCGCCACGAGGTCAGGCTGCAGGGGAACCTGCTCTCGCTCACTCCGACCGAGTTCCAACTGCTGTGTACCCTGGCCGGCGCTCCCGGCCAGGTGTTCACGCGCCAGGAGCTGATGGAGCGGGTGTGGGGCACCGACTTCATGGGCGAGAGCGGCGTGGTGGACACGCACGTCGGAAACCTGCGCCGCAAGCTGGAGGCGGAGCCCGCCAACCCCCGCTACATCCTGACCGTGCGGGGGGTAGGCTTCAAGTTCCGCGAGGCGCTGTAGAGCCGGTCCTCCTGGGCGCGCCTGGCCGGTGGAGCGGGCGTCTCTGCCCGCCCGTGCGGCCGGCGCTGTCGGGCAGGTTCTCCTGGGCGCGCCTGGCCGGTGGGGCGGGCGTCTCTGCCCGCCCGTGCGGCCGGCGCTGTCGGGCAGGTTCTCCTGGGCGCGTCTGGGCTCGCTCGCTTATACTTCATCGGCAGCCGCGAAGGAGGTGAGCTATGCCAACCCTGGGTCCTACCGAACTGATTCTCATCCTGGTCATCGTGCTGGTTCTCTTCGGGGCCAACCGGGTGGCCGACCTGGGCAAGAGCATGGGCCAGGGCATCCGCGAATTCCGCAAGGCCACGAAGGACGAGGATGCCAACAAGTCTGGCTCGGCGACCACGGGCGCCGGCTTCTGCCCGAAGTGTGGCAGTACTCGCCAACCGGAGCAGCGGTTCTGCGCCCAGTGCGGGACCGCCCTGACCGCTGCCTCCCAGGCGAAGAACTCGGACTCCGCCAAGCCCGCCTGAGACCGCGCCGCCCTCACCCCAGCCCTCTCCCAAAGGGAGAGGGGGCCAACTCCCTCTCCCTTTGGGAGAGGGCTGGGG